>JBIKKZ010000013.1:0-14392 GCA_044360095.1 Vulcanococcus sp.
CCGCCCCAGGAGGTGCCCGATTACCTCAGCCGCCTCTGGAGTGAGCACCTCAAGGAGGAGGCCGGAGCCGCCACCTTCACCCTGGTGGTGTGGGAACCCTCCTGGCTGCAGCAGCAACTGATCCGCACCGGCCGCATCGATGGACCGATCAGCGGCCTGCTCAACGACAGCCTGCTGGAGGCCGCCCGCCAGGCCGCTTCCGATCTGGGGCTGCCCGCCAGCACCGCCCCCACGGCGCCGGAGGTGGCCTGGGCCCTGGGGCAGCAAGCCGGCCAGCACAGCGCCGACGACCTGCGCGGCCAATTTGTGGACCGCGCCATCAGCGCCCACCAGCCGCGGCGGCTGATCACCCTGGCCCCCACCCTGGCGGCGGATCGCCCCCTGGAAACCCTGGTGGCGGCCTACTGCCCCCTCAGTGATGAGCGCAGCGGCGGTGGCGATGCCTGCGGCGATGTGGTGGTGCTGCGGGGCGGCATGGGGGCCCTGCAGCAGGGGCTGGCCATGCTGCAGCCGCTGATCGCCGCTGAACTCCCCTGCTGGGTGTGGTGGAACGGCTCCCTGGATGAATCCCCGGAGCTGCTGGAGGCGTTGGCGGTGCCGCCCCGGCGCCTGGTGCTCGACAGCTCCATCGGCGCCCCTCGTCGCTGCCTCGATCTGCTGGTGGAGCGCATCGAACGGGGCCAGGCGGTGAACGACCTCAACTGGCTGCGGCTGCGCACCTGGCGCGAATCGCTGGCCATGGTGTTCGACCCCCCCAGCCGCCAGAGCGCCCTGGCCCATGTAGTGCAGCTGGACATCGACGTGGAGGGGCAACACCCCGTGAAGGGGTTGCTGCTGGCGGCCTGGATCGCCGATCGCCTGGGCTGGCATCTGCAGAGCAGCAGCTGGGTGGAGGCCGGCAGCAGCAGCGAGGGCCGCGGGATCCTGGCGGAATTCCAACGGGGCGATGGCCAGTCGGTGCAGTTCCGGCTGATGCCCGTGCCGGTGGGGGTGAGCAAAGCCCACCCCGGCGCGCTGGTGGGCATCCGGCTGATCTGTGCCCCCGCCGATCAGGCCCCCCTGTGCGTGATCCTCTGCTCGGAATCGGGCGGCTGCATGCGGCTCGAGGCCGGTGGTGTGGCCTCCATGGAACTGGCGGAGGAGGTGGTGCCCCTGCCCAACGAAAGCGAGGAGATGGAGATGGCCCGCCTGCTGGGCGGCGGCCACGACAGCACCAACCCCCTGCTGGCGGCGGCGGCGGTCCTGGCTGCCAAGCTGCTGCCCAGCTGATCCCCGGCGGCGGTCCGCCCGAGCCACCCCATGGCCTGTCTGATCGCCGCCCCCTGCAGCGGCAGCGGCAAAACCCTGATCAGCCTGGCCCTCACCGCCCTGGCCCGTCGCCGCGGCCAGAGCATCCAGCTGTTCAAGGTGGGGCCCGACTACCTCGACCCCCAGCTGCACACGGCCGCCAGCGGCCAACCCTGCCGCAACCTCGACCCGCTGCTGTGCGGCGAGGCCTGGGTGCAACAGAGCTTCCAGCGCTACGGCAGCCGCAGCCAGCTGGCGCTGGTGGAGGGGGTGATGGGCCTGTTCGACGGCCGCGGCCCCAGCCCGGAGGGCAGCTCCGCCCACGTGGCCGCCCTGCTGGATCTGCCGGTGGTGCTGGTGGTGGAGGCCAGCCGCCAGGCCGGCTCGCTGGCTGCGCTGGTTCGGGGCTTCCGCGACCACCAACCCGAGCTGACGATGGCGGGGGTGGTGTTGAACGGCGTCGGCAGCGACCGCCACCACGCCCTGCTGCTGGACAGCCTCGACAGCATCGGCATGCCCCTGCTGGGGGCCCTGCCGCGCCACAGCAGCCTGGAGCTGCCCTCCCGCCACCTGGGGCTGCTGCCGGCCCACGAGCTCACCGACCTGCAGCAGCGGCTCGGGGCTTTGGCCGACCTGGCGGAGCAACACCTGCAGTTGGAGCCGTTGTGGCCCCTGCTGGCGGCCCCGAAACCAGTCTCGGATCCCGCTGCCGATCAAGGCGCGGCCCCCGGCGCGGCGGCGCCCATCACCCTGGCCATCGCCAGCGATGCGGCCTTCCACTTCCGCTACCCCGAAGCCAGCGAACTGCTGGCCCAGCAGGGGGCCGAGCTGCAGCCCTGGTCGCCCCTGGCGGACCAACCGCTCCCCGCAGGCTGCCGCGGCCTGGTGCTGCCGGGTGGCTACCCCGAACTGCACGCCGCCCAGCTGGGCCAGTGCCGCCGCAGCCTGGCGGAGCTGCAACGGGCCCACAGCGCCGGCCTGCCGATCTACGCCGAATGCGGCGGGCTGCTGCTGCTGGGGCAGCGGCTGGCGGATGCCGAGGGCACACCCCACCGGATGGCGGGCCTGCTGCCCTTCGAGGCCCGCCGCGGCGCCCTCAGCCTGGGCTACCGCACGGCCGACCCCAGCGGTGATGGCCTGGTGCTGCGGCGGGGCGAGCGGCTCTGCGGCCATGAATTCCACCGCTGGCAGCTGCACACCCCCCTGGCGGAGAACGGTGCGCTTTGGCAGCTTGAGGGGTGGGGCGCCCCGCGCCGCCCCGAAGGCTGGGGCACACCCCAGCTGCACGCCAGCTGGCTGCACCTGCACTGGGGGGGCTGCCCCCAGCTGCCGCAGCGCCTGGTGGCCTCGGCCCGCCGGGCCACCCCCCTGCCACCCCCAACCACCCATGGGCACCCCTGAACTCTGGCTGCTACGCCACGGCGCCACCGCCTGGGCCCAGGCCGGGCGCCACACCAGCCACACGGATCTGCCACTGCTGCCCGAGGGCGAGGCGGAAGCCAGGGCCCTGGCGCCGCTGCTGGCCCAGCAGCCCTTCGCGGCGGTGCTCTGCAGCCCCCTGCAACGGGCCCGGCGCACCTGTGAACTGGCGGGCCTGGCGGCCAGCGCCGAGATCACGCCCGACCTCAAGGAATGGGACTACGGCGACTACGAAGGCATCACCACCGCTGAGATCCGCCGCACCGTTCCCGATTGGACCGTGTTCAGCCACCCCTGCCCGGGGGGCGAGACCCCGGAGCAGGTGAACGCACGCTGCGAGCGGGTGATCGCGCAAGCGCTGGCGCTCGCCGGCGATGGCGGCCGCGTGGCCCTGTTCGCCCATGGCCATGTGCTGCGCTGCTTGGCGGGCTGCTGGCTGGAGCTGGGGGTGGAGGGGGGTGCCCTGCTGGTGCTGGGCACCGCCACCGTGAGCGTGCTGGGGTTCGAGCGGCAGCGGCGGGCCCTGTTGCGCTGGAACGCCCCCGTGCCAGCGTGGGGGGGAGATGCACCGGGGAGCGACGCACCGTGGGCATGACTGGGGGCATGATTGGCGAAGAGGCCAGCGGACGCCGCGCCCGGCGCGGCGGCAGCGGCCAACAACCGCTCAAGCAGGTGGAATCGCGGGCTCCAGGCTGGCTGATCGCCGATCTCAACCCGGTGAGCCGCAGCAGCCGCAGCGTTCGCCGGCGGGAGTGGCTGCAGAGCGATCGCAGCGAACCGGCCTTCGGCAGCCGGCAGGAGCGCTGGCAGCTGATCGTGAAGGGCCGCGTGCAGGGGGTGGGCTACCGGGCCGCCTGCTGCCAGAAGGCCCGCGAGCTGGATGTGAACGGCTGGGTGCGCAACCTTCCCGATGGCACGGTGGAGGTGCAGGCGGAGGGGGCCGTGCAGGCCTTAACGGAACTGCGGCTCTGGTGCGAGCGGGGCCCCGAGCAGGCGGAGGTGCTGAGCGTGGTGCATGGCCAGCTGCACCCCATCCGGGAAGACTGGTTCGAGATCCGCCGCTGAGCCGCACCGCCCATGAGCCAAGCCACCCTCTGGGCCGAACTGGTGGCCTACGGCAGCGGCATCACCCTGAGCCCCCTGCACATCGGGCTGCTGCTGCTGTTGCTGCTGGGCCCGCAGCCGCTGCGGCGCGGCGGCCTGCTGGTGCTCGGCTGGATGCTCACCGTGGCCCTGATGGTGGTGCTGCTGCTCACCGTGGGCCATGGACTGGTGCTGAGCATGGCCAAGGGCAGCAGCCACCGCACCGGCCTCGACCTGCTGGCCGCCGGCGCCCTGCTGGCCCTGGGCATCAAGGAGCTTCTCAGCCGTGAGGAGGAGGGCAATACCCCCGGTTGGACCCGCCAACTGGATCGCTTCTGCGCCATGCCCCTCCCCCTGTTGCTGGGGATCAGCTCCGGCCTGGAGGTGATCAGCCCCGATGATCTGTTTTTGTTTGCCAAAACCGCCTCGGCCCTGCTGGCCTCGGGGTTGAACCGGCTGCAGGAGGTGCTCTACACGGCCGGCTTCACCCTGGTGGCGAGCCTGGCGCTGCTGGTGCCTTTTCTGGCGGTGCTGATTGGCCGTGAGCAGGTGCTGCCGCTGCTGGAGCGCGCCAAGCAGCTGCTGTTCCTGCGGGGCAACCTGCTGGTGGGGGGGGTGAGCCTGGTGCTGGCGGGCTACCTGGGCTGGCAGGGGATCGAGGGCCTTCAACTGCGCTGAAGCCAGCGCCGCCAACGCTCCGGATCCGAACCACGGCGGCTATCCGCCACCAGCCACACCGCCTGGCTGGCGCGGCTCACCGCCACGTACACCAGCTGTCGCCGCAGGGTGTCGTCGCTGGGCCAAAACACATCCCCAGCGATGAACACCTCACCGAAGGTGCTGCCCTGGCTGCGGTGCACCGTGAGCACCGCAGCAGGGCCCAGCGAGGCGAACGCATCCCGCACCAGGAAGTAGCGGCGCCACAGGCCGCGGCCCTCCTGCTTGCCCGCGTCGCGGGCCCGCTGGCGCAGCTGCCGCAGCACCCCGTCGAGCTGCTCGCGGGCAGCGCTGCCCGCCGGCGGCAGCAACCGCAGGCTGAGACGGGTGTCGCCCGCCTCCACCTCCGCCCACAGGGTGTCGATCACCGGCACCGGTAAACCAGTGAGCCCGAACTCCGCCAGGTCGCAGCGCTCCGGCGTCACGTCGCGCACCACCAGCTCGCGGTTGGAGCCCAGCAGCAGGTCGGGCTCCTCCGCGGCCTCCTCGCCGGCACGGCAGGCGGGGGCCATCACGGCCGAGCGGGTGATCAGCACCTCACCGGGCAGCACCGGCAGCTGGTCGGCCATGTCGCCGTGGATGGCGCGGCGGGCCAGGGGCACCAACTGCTCCAGGGCGCGGTTGGTGTAGCAGAGGATCCGGGCGTGGTCGGGGTTGTCCAGCTCGGCGCCGCGGCGCAGGGCCGCCTGGGCCGCCGTCAGCCACGGCCCGCGGGCGGCCACCACCACCTGCCCCTGGGGGGTGCGCACCGGCGCCATGGGGGGCGGCGGCTGGCAGGGCAATTGGCCATTGCGCAGCCCGGTGGCCAACTGCAGCACCGGGCCCTGGTGCCGCACCACCTCCGTGAGGCAGGCGCTGGCGGCCCGGGTGAGGGCAAACACCGGGCTCTTGGCTTCCCCCACCGGCGGCAGCTGGGCCGGATCCCCCACGAACACCAGCCGGGTGCGGAAGGGATGGGCGCAGCGCAGGGCGATCTCCAGCAGGGTGCTGTCCACCATCGAGGCCTCATCCACCAGCACCAGGCCGAGGTGTTCGAGGGCGGCGGCGGTCTGCTCCGTTTCCTCGCAGCGCTCCACATCCCCCTGGCGCTTCAACTTCAAGCGCAGCAGGCGGTGAATGGTGCTGGGGAACCAGGTGGGTTGCAGCCCCCCCAAGGCCAGCTGCTGGCGCAGCACCCCCACCGCCTTGTGGGTGGGGGCCACCACGGTCCAGCAGAGGCCCAGGGTGTCCACCTGCTGGAGCAGATGGCGCGAGAGGGTGGTTTTGCCCGTGCCGGCGTAGCCGCTGAGCACAAACGGGGTGCCGTCGTAGGGGGCCTTCAGCCACTGGGCAAACCCCTCGGCGGCAGCCGCCTGGCCGGCGGTGAGGGTGAAGCCGCCCGGTTCAGCCAACCGGGAGCCAACCCCAGTGGCGGGCGAGCAGCAGCGGCGAGCCCACCCACACCAGCCCGGGCAGGGCCACCAGCGGACCCATCAGGCTGCCCACCAGCACCTCGAGGCGGGTGTGGCCGAGGTTTTCCTTCAACGGTTTCTGATCGGCCGGGGGCTCCGCCAGGGTGTTCACACGGGCGGCGGTGAGCCCGGCGGCCCGGCGCACACCGGAGGCGTCGTAGAGCACCACAAAACACATGCAGGCCGCCAGGGCGAACAGCCCGGAATCAAACCCCTGTTGCCAGCCCAGGGCCGCAGCGGTGCCCGTGAGTAGGGCCGAGTGGCTCGACGGCATGCCGCCGGTTTCCACCAGCACCTTGGGGTTCCAGCGCCGGTGCACCACCAGCTCGATCAACAGCTTGGAGAGCTGGGCGGTGCCGCAGGCCGCCAGGCCCCACCAGAGGGCGCCGTTGTCGAGCAGCGCGAGCCCGGGGCTGCTCATCGATCGCGGCTCGTGATGTAGTCCGCCAGGGCCAGCAGCGGGGCGGCGCGCTCGCGCCAGGGGTCGAGGGCGGCCTTGGCCTCCGCCACCAGAGCCTCAGCGCGGCGGCGTGATTCCTCCAGGCCCAGCAGCTTGGGGTAGGTGGTCTTGTCGGCGGTGAGGTCCTTGCCGGCGGTTTTGCCCAGCACCTCGCTGCTGGCGGTCACATCGAGGATGTCGTCGATGATCTGGAAGGCCAGGCCGATGCCGCGGGCATACACCCGCAGCGCCTCCAGCAACGCCTCCGACGCACCGGCGATCAGGGCACCGCTGATCACACAGGCCCGCAGCAGGGCGCCGGTTTTGTGCAGGTGGATGTACTCGAGGGTGTCGAGGTCCACGCTCTTGCCCTCGCACTCCAGATCCACAACCTGGCCGCCCACCAGGCCGGGGGCACCGGAAGCCAGGGAGAGCTCCCCCACCACCGCCAGCAGCCGCTCCGCCGGCACGCCGGGGCTGCGCAGGGCCACCATCTCGAAGGCGCGGGTGAGCAGGGCATCGCCGGCCAGGATGGCGTTGGCATCGCCGTACACCTTGTGGTTGGTGGGGCGGCCGCGGCGCAGGTCGTCGTTGTCCATGGCGGGCAGGTCGTCATGGATCAGCGACATGGTGTGCACCATCTCCAGCGCCACCGCCGTGGGCATCGCCTGCTCCGCCTGGCCCCCGGCCAGCTCACAGGCCGCCAGGCACAGGATCGGCCGCAGCCGCTTGCCGCCGGCCAGCAGCGAGTAGCGCATGGCCTCCCGCAGGGTTTCGGGCCGCTCCGGGCCGAGGGATCCATCCAGGGCCGCTTCCACCCGCAGGCGCGCCGCCTCCAGGTAAGCGGCGAAATCAAACGTGGTGCTCACCGCCGCGGTCATGGGGGGAGGGGCCGTGGGCCGCGCAACTGGCGGGGATTCTCTCAGCCCAACGGGGCCCCAGCTGAGTTCCGGCTGCGCTCCCGGCCGTCTAACGCCTGCGCTCCAACGGTGGTACCACTCGCAGAGGCCGTTTCGTACCAACCCCGGAGCGCGGCCCACAGCAGCGAGGGAGAGCCAAAACCTGCCCTCCGGCACGCCCGCCCGCCCCTCAGCGCAACAAATCCGCCAGGGGTTGATCCAGGCCGCAGCGCTGGCACCAGCTGGCCACGGTGTTCACCAGCAGCAGCGTCACCGTCATCGGCCCCACGCCACCGGGCACCGGGGTGATGGCCTGGGCGATCGGCTCCACCTCCTCAAAGCGCACATCACCGCACAGCCGGGCCTTGGCCTCCGGCCCGGCGGCGGGGTCGGGCTGGAGCCGGTGGATGCCCACATCCACCACCACGGCGCCGGGCTTCACATGCTCCGCGCCCACCATGCGGGGCCGGCCCGCCGCCACCACCAGCACATCGGCCTGGCGGGTGAGCTGCGCCAGGTCGGCGGTGCGGGAATGGGCAATGCTCACGGTGGCGTCGGCCGCCTGCAGCATCAACGCCATCGGCTGGCCCACCAGGATGCTGCGCCCCACCACCACGGCCCGCTTGCCCGAAAGGTCCACGCCCGCGGCGGCCAGCAGCGCCATCACCCCGGCGGGGGTGCAGCTGCGGGGGCCCGGCTCCCCCTTCAACAGGCGGCCAAGGTTGAGGGTGTGGAGGCCGTCGGCGTCTTTTTCTGGATCGATCGCCGCCAGCAGCGGCTGCTCATCGAGCCCGTGGGGAAGCGGCAGTTGCAGCAGGATGCCGTCCACCGCGGGATCGGCGTTCAGCCGCTGAATCGTGGCCAGCACCTCCGCCGCCGGGGTGTCGGCGCTCAGGTGCGCCCCCAGGTTGGTGATGCCGATGCGCGTGCAGGCCTTCTCTTTGTTGGCCACATACACACCGCTGGCGGGGTCATCCCCCACCCGCAGCACCGCCAGCCCCGGCGGCCGCCCGGCCCGCGCCAGGCGCTCCGCCACCACCGCCTGCAGGCGCTGCTCGATCTGGGCCGCCAACTGGCGCCCATCCAGACGGGTGGCCATGGCTGAAGCGAGCTGGCAACTGCCCCTCAGCATGCCTGGCAGGGCTAGCTTGAGCACAAACGTGCACGGTTGCGTTGTTCCGCCTGGCCCCCGGCCCGTCACCCTGGGGTGCCCTGCGGCGCTTGCGCCGGCAGCTGGTGTGGCGGCTGTGGCGCCAGGAACGGCCGCGGCAGGCCCTGGCCCCCTGGCGGCGCCGCGACACCTTCAGCGTGTTGGTGGGCTGCCTGCTGGTGGCGCTGCTCTCCAGCTGGCCGTGGCTGGTGGAGCCAAGCCTGCGGCCCGGCGTGCCAGCCCCCTTCACCGTGCGGGCGCCGAAGGCCGCCACCGTGGTGGATTCCGATGCCCTGGAGCAACGGCGCTCCCAGCTGGGGCCCCGTACCCACGTGCAGGTGGTGGATCCCCGCATCAACCGTGAGCTGGAGCAGCGGCTCGCCCGGCAGCTGCAGGCGATCGAGCGGTTGGCCAACACGGGCCAGGAGCAGGTGGCGCCCCTCGCCCTTAGCCCCGAAGAGAGCGACTGGCTGATGCAGCTCTCGCGCCGGCGCCTGGGCCAATGGGAGGAGAACCTGCGGCTGGCCCAGCGGCGGATGCTGCAGCAGGGGCTGATCGGCAGCGTGGCCCCACAGCAGCTGGAGCAGGCCGCAGCGCTGCAGCTCGAGCCCATGCCGCAACCGGGGCTGGGGCTGGGGGCGCGGGTGCTGGCCAGCTCCCTGCAGGGGCGCACCAACCTGCGCATCGACCCGGCCCTGAGCCAGCGGTTGATCGAGGAGCTGCTCACCCAGCAGGGCATCCCCACCATTCAGGTGCGCAAGGGGGAGTGGATCACCCGCCAGGGCCAACCGATCAGCAGCCAGTCGTATGCCGTGCTGGATTACTTCGGCCTGGTGAACCGCCGGCCCCTGGTGGGGGCCTGGCTGGGGCATCTGTGCGAAGCGCTGGCGGCCTGCGGTGTGCTGCTGCTGGTGATCCGCCGCAGCCGCCCCAGCCTGGAGCCGCGCCAGGCCCTGCTAACCCTGGGGCTGCTGCTGCTGGTGCAGGGCTTCAAGCTCTGGCTGGGCAGCGCCGCCAGCCCCCTGGCCCTGTTGGTGCCCGCCACGCTGCTGCTGGCCCAGGGGCTGGGCACCACCGCCGGCCTGGCCTGGGTGGCGGTGGCCAGCCTGCTGTGGCCGCTGCCCCTGGCCCCGTTCAACGACCAACGGGTGCTGGTGGCGGCGCTGGTGGCTTCGATCACCGCGGTGCTGGCGGGCCGGCAGCGCAGCCGCGCCCAGCTGCTGCAGCTCACCCTGCTCATTCCCATCGGGGCCCTCACGGCCGAATGGCTGCTGCTGCAGTGGGCCGCGGCCCAGGCGGAGGGCGATGGGCTGCTGCCGATCGGCGCCGACCTGCCCGGCGAAGCCCTGCTGCTGGGGGGCCTGCTGCTGGGGGTGCTGCTGATCAGCCCGCTGCTGGAGAGCTTCTTTGATCTGCTCACCCGCACGCGGCTGCTGGAGCTGGCCGACCTGGAGCGCCCCCTGCTGCGGCGCCTCTCCCAGGAGGCCCCAGGCACCTTCGAGCACACCCTGATGATCTGCGGCCTGGCGGAAGAGGGCGGGCGCGCCATCCAAGCCGACACCGACCTGATCCGCACCGGCGCGCTCTATCACGACGTGGGCAAGCTGCACGGCCCGCAGTGGTTCATCGAAAACCAGAACAGCGGCGACAACCCCCACGACGCCCTCGACGACCCCCAGCTCAGCGCCGGCATCCTCCAGGCCCATGTGGACGAAGGTCTGAAGCTGGCTCGCCGCCACCGCCTGCCCCGGCCCCTGGCGGACTTCATCCCCGAGCACCAGGGCACCCTGAAGATGGGCTACTTCCTGCATGAGGCGCGGCGCCGCAACCCCGCCATTGCCGAGCGCGATTACCGCTACCGGGGCCCCATCCCCCGCAGCCGCGAAACCGCCGTGCTGATGCTGGCGGATGGCTGCGAGGCCGCCCTGCGCTCGCTGCCGCCGGACACCGACGAACAGCAGGCCCGCGCCATGGTGCGGCGGATCATCGATGCCCGCTGGCAGGACGGCCAGCTGCGCGACAGCGGCCTCACCCTGGCGGAGCTGGAGCTGCTGGTGCGGGCCTTCGTGCGGGTGTGGCGTCGCATGCGCCACCGCCGCATTCCCTACCCGATCCCTGCCCGCAAGGGCTACAGCGCCTGAGCCATGGGATGGTCACAAGCCTGGTATCCGGTGGCCTACCTGCGGGACCTGGACCCCCAGCGGCCCACCCCGTTCACCCTGCTCGAGCGCGACCTGGTGCTGTGGTTCGACGCCAGCGGCCAGCGCTGGCGTGCCTTCGCCGATGTGTGCCCGCACCGGCTGGTGCCCCTTTCGGAGGGACGCCTCAACGGCGCCGGGGAGCTGGAGTGCCCGTACCACGGTTGGACCTTCAACGGCGACGGCCACTGCACCGCCATCCCCCAAGCCCCGCCCGGGAGCCACATCAGCCCCCGCAGCCACTGCCGCAGCTACGCCACCGCCGCGGCGCAGGGGTTGCTGTTTGTGTTCAGCGGCGACCCGGCTGAGGCAGCCGCCCATCCCCTGCCGCTGGTGCCGGTGCTGCAGCAACAGGGCCGGGGCTGGGCCGATGGCTGGGTGGTGCAGGACACGTTCCGCGACCTGCCCATGGATGCCCTCACCCTGCTGGAGAACGTGCTGGATGTGAGCCATGTGCCGTTCACCCACCACGCCACCGTGGGCCGGCGGGAGAACGCCGGGCCGGTGGAGCTGGAGCTCACCAGCTTCGGCCCGGAGGGCTTCACCAGCCTGTGGCCAGAGGGGCCGCGGCGGGGGCGTCTGGGGAGCCAGCACACCACCTATGCGGCGCCGTGCCTGATGTGGCACGACCTCACCGCCAAGGGCTTCGCCCGCATCCTCACCGTGGTGTACGCCACCCCGATCCGCCGTGGGGCCTGCCGGCTGTTCGCCCGCTTCCCCTTCCAATTCAGCTCCCCCTGGCCCGGCCGGCTGCTGGGGCTGCGGCCGCAATGGCTCCAGCACCTGGGCAACCACGTGGTGCTGGAGGACGATCAGCTATTCCTGCACTGGCAGGAACGGGTACTGGAGCAACGGGGCGGCAGCCACGACGCGGTGCGCAGCTTCCACCTGCCCACCAGCGCCGACCTCAACATCCGCGCCCTGCACGACTGGATCAACCGCTACGGCGGTGAGCCGTTCCCGGGCCAACCGCTCCCCCCACGGCAGCCGTTGGTGCCACTGATGGAGCGCTACGAGGCCCACACACGCCATTGCCGCAGCTGCGCCGGCGCCCACCGCCGCCTGCCGCAGCTGTGCGCCGCAGCGGGGGTGGTGGCGCTGTTGGCCCTGGTGGCGGCCGCCTGGAGCGGGCCGGGCTGGGGGGGAGCCCTGGCCCTCGCCGTGTCCGCCGCCGCCGCCGCCCTGCGCCACCAGGGGCAGCGCTGGCTCGACGGCCTGCAGCGGGGCAGCGGTTTGCCGCCCCGCAACCGCCCCTAGGGCCGCCGCTCACGGCCACGCCACCTGGCGCGCCAGGTGCGCTCCAGGATCAGGCCCGACAGCACCAGGGTGATGGCATTGGCGGCGATCAGCGGCCCATCGGCGGTGAGCAGGCCGTAGACCCCCCAGAGCACGATGCCGCTGCAAAACAGCAAGTACATCCGCAGCGAGATGCCGCGGGTGTCGCCGCTGCGCAGGGTCTTGAGCGCCTGGGGCACAAAGCTCACGGTGGTGAGGGTGGCGGCGGTGTAGCCGATCACCGGCAGCAGGGGGGAGGGATCAGGCATGGGGGGTGAGGGATGGCCGCGCGAACGGCACGGGGGAAGCAACGCACACACGCTCGCCGCTGTGGGGATGCACAAAGGCGAGCACGGAGGCATGCAGGTGCATGCGCTGGGCCGGGCCCATCGGCCCATAGAGCGGGTCGCCCACAATCGGATGGCCCAGGGCCTGCAGGTGCACCCGCAATTGATGGGAGCGGCCCGTGCGGGGCTGCAGGGCCAAGCGACAGCCGCTGCCATCACCACTGCCAGGGCCAGGGCCATCGGCCTCCAGCAGCCGCCAGTCGGTGCTGCAGGGCTTGCCCCGCTCAGGGTCAACGCCGTAGCGGGGGGGCCGGTGCTGGCACTTGGCCAGGGGCCAGTCGATCCGGCCCTCCACCCCGGTGGGAACCCCCACCACATCGGCCACGTAGTGCTTCTCCACCCGCCGCTCGGCGAAGGCGATGCTCAGGGCGCGGTGCAGCGCCGGCTCCAGGGCCACCAGCAACAGCCCGGAGGTGTCGCGATCCAGCCGGTGCACCAGCTGCGCCTGGGGCCAGCGGCGCCGCACGCGCGTGATCAAGGCATCGGCCTGGTGGGGGCCAAGGCCGGGCTGGCTGAGCAGGCCCGCGGGCTTGTTGAGCACCAGCAGGCCTGAGCCGGCGTGCAGGATCCAGGAAGCCGGGAGGCCCTCAGCCAGCCAGCCCTCCGCCGGCGGATCCGCTGCTGCACCCGCCATCGCGGCCACCGCCCACTGGCCATCCCAGCCTGCCATCGCCACACTGCAGACAGCCACGCCCTGTTGCCCCATGGCCCTTGATCGCTTCAAACAGGCGCTGGCCTCACTGCTCGACCAGGCCCCGGACGATCCCCTGGAGCGCGATGAGTTTTTTGAGTTGAACACCCTGCCGGCCGCCGGGGGCAGCGGCTTTGAGGTGGTGATCTGCGATGAGGAGCATGAGATCTTCGCGGTGATCCACACCGACCGGCTGTTCGAGGAGGGGGAAGCGGGCCAGGAGGAGGTGGAGGCCCTGGTGCCCGCGTTCCTGAAGCAGGCCTTCGACCTGAACCCCAACGACTGGCGCCCCACCGAACCGTTTGACCTGGGCTGGCGCAGCCGCGAATACCTCTGGTTCATGGAGTTCACGGTGCCGGGGCTAACGCCCACCTGCCGCTTCGATTAAGTCCCCTCCAGCTGCAGCCATTGCAGCGGCTGCAGGCGGGCCATCAGTCGTGGTGCACCTGCACAAAGTGGGGGGCGAACAGAAACACCTGATCCCCCAGCCTCTCCTGCTGCCCATCGAGGGCAAAGGCGCCACCGGCCATGAAGTCGGCGGCGCGCTGCCGCTGATCCGGCGGCAGCGCGCTGAGGTTGAGCAACACGGAGGCGTGATCGCGCAGGGCCTGCACCGCCTCCTGCAGGGCCTCAAAGCGGGTGGGCTGCAGCACCACCACCTCCGGCCCCCACGGCGGCCGCTCCACCATCCCCACCGGAGCGATGCCGTCCATGGTCAGGCGTCGGGCCCCTCAGGGGCAAAGCGCTGCAACAAGTCGGCGGTGGGATGGATGGTTTCCAGCTCATCCTCGTTGTCGAGGAAGGCTTCGAAGGAGGTGTAACGGCGAATGGTGGGGCTGTATTGGGGGTCCGCGCACACGGCCTGCCAGTCCATGGTTTTGGGCTTGAGCTCTTGAAAGAAGGCCAACGCCTCCTCCAGATCTGCGGCATCACCGCAGCCTTCACCCCGCCAGATCAGTTCGTAGAAGGTCATGGCGGCATCTCCGCAGCCGTGTTGCCCCAGCATGCACCCGGCCCAACAAAAACGGCCACCCGAAGGTGGCCGCCAGAAAAGCTGTTCAGGGCTGGAGCATGGCGCGGGGGAGCATCACTCCTCTTCGCCACCGGCGGGGATCAGCTTGATCTGCTTGCGACCCAACTTGATCTCAAATTCATCGCCGGGTTTCAGGCCCAGCAGGGCGGTGTAGGCCTTGCCCACCAGCAGGTTGCCGTTGCCCTGCACCGTGGCCACATAGCTGAGCTTGCGGCCACCTTTGCCGGCGCCGCCACCGCCGCCCGAACCCAGATTCAGGCCCTTGGCATCGAGCAGCGCTTCGTAGAAGGCGGTGAAGTTGAGACGCTCGGCTCCATCCTTCTTGCTGCTCACGTAGCCGCAGGCCCGCACAAGATCAGACTTGCTGACATCGCCCATCTCCTTGACCTTGGCCAGGAGGTCT
>JBIKKZ010000014.1:0-14273 GCA_044360095.1 Vulcanococcus sp.
TCACTGGAGACTTCAAGTTTGACCACACCCCCGTCGACGGTGAAACCTTCGACATGGCTCGCCTGGCCCACTACGGCGAGCAGGGCGTGCTGTGCCTGTTCAGCGACTCCACCAACTCCGAAGTGCCGGGCTTCTGCCCCCCGGAGCGCTCGGTGTTCCCCTGCCTGGATCGCCACATCTCCCAGGCGGAAGGCCGGGTGATCATCACCACCTTCGCCAGCTCCATTCACCGCGTGGCGATGATCCTCGAGCTGGCCCTCAAGAACGGCCGCAAGGTGGGCCTGCTGGGCCGCTCCATGCTCAACGTGATCGCCAAAGCCCGCGAATTGGGCTACATGCGCGCCCCCGATGATCTGTTTGTGCCGATCAAGCAAATCCGCGACCTGCCCGACCGCGAAACCCTGCTGCTGATGACCGGCAGCCAAGGGGAACCGCTGGCGGCCCTGAGCCGCATCTCCCGCGGTGAACACCCCCAGGTGCAGGTGAAAACCTCCGATACGATCATTTTCTCCGCCAGCCCCATCCCCGGCAACACCATTTCGGTGGTGAACACCATCGACCGGTTGATGATGCTCGGCGCCAAGGTTGTTTACGGCAAGGGCGAAGGCATCCACGTGTCCGGCCACGGCTTCCAGGAGGACCAGAAGCTGATGCTGGCCCTCACCAAGCCGAAGTACTTCGTGCCGGTGCACGGTGAGCACCGCATGCTCGTGTGCCACAGCAAGACCGCCCAGTCGATGGGCGTGCCCGCCGAAAACATCCTGATCATCGACAACGGCGATGTGGTGGAACTCACCGCCGATTCGATCGGCAAGGGTGAACCGGTGAAGGCCGGCATCGAGCTGTTGGATGCCTCCCGCAACGGCATCGTCGATGCCCGGGTGCTCAAGGAGCGCCAGCAACTGGCGGAGGACGGCGTGATCACGATGCTGGCGGTGATCAGCACCGATGGCGTGATGGCCGCTCCGCCGCGGGTGAACCTGCGCGGCGTGGTCACCACCGCCGATGCCCGCAAGCTCAGCCTCTGGGCCGAGCGGGAGATCACTTGGGTGCTGGAGAACCGTTGGCAGCAGCTGTCGCGCAACAGCGGTGGCAAGGCCCCCGATGTGGATTGGATGGGCGTGCAGCGCGAGATCGAGATCGGTCTGCAGCGCCGCCTGCGCCGCGAGCTGCAGGTGGAGCCCCTGATCATCTGCCTGGTGCAGCCTGCCCCCGGCGGCACCCCGGCCTACAAGGGCCGTGCCGATGCGGAGCCCGACACCCGGCCCGCCCCCCGCGGCGGCCGCCATGGCGGTGGTCGCGACGACCGCCGGGAACGCCCTGAGCGCGCGGACCGTGCTCCGCGGGTGGTTGAAGCCCGCGCCGAGCAGCAGCCCCGCCGCGAGCTGGCGGCCGTCGGTGCCCCCGCGGCAGCCGCCACCCCCACCGTTCAGGCGGAGGAGCCCGAGGTGGAGGGCCGCACCCGCCGCCGCCGCTCCGCCGCCGCCGGCTGAGCTAGGGGGCGCCCAGTTCGCTGGGGCGCCCCGGTAGCTTCAGCTCCAGCAGCCCCCGGTCGTAGGGATCGGGGGCTTCTGTTTGGGGCGCTTCGGCCAGCTGGTCGGTGGGCGCATTGCGCAGGCCCGCCTCGGCGGCCTGGGCTGGTTGCTGCAGCCCATGGAGATGGATGTGGCTGATCAACAGCTGCAGCCGCTGCTGAATGTGGTCGTCGCGGTCGTCCGTGATCTGGGGCAGCAGAGCCTCAGCCCGCTCCAGCGCGGTCTGGAAGTCGGCTGCGGCGTAGGCCTGCTCCACCGCTGCGTAGGCCTGCTCAACGCTGCTCATGGTTCAGGCTGCTGCTTCAGGGCGACGACGCCAGCCCCTGTTTACCGCCGCCAGCGGTGGCCTGCAGCCGCTCGCGATCCCAGTGCAGCTGGCCCCCCCCCGGCAGCTGCAATGCACCGGGGCCCCGCTCCGGCTCCAGGCGCTCCAGCAGCCGCTCCAGCGGCGCCGCCGCCAGCTCGGCGTTGCCCTGGTGCTGCAGCCAGGCCCGCAGCAGCCGGCGCCGGTTGCTCGGTTGCAGGGCCATCAGGGGCCGGCGCCGCAGGCCGGCCCGCGGGTCGTTGGGGTCGCAGAGCAGGCTCTGCAGGGCCAGCTGCTCCAGTTGCTCGTGGCTGTCCTGTTCATCCGCCAGGCGGGAGCTGAGGCCGGAGAGCCGGCGGCTGGCCCCGGGGTGCAGGGCCTCCAGCACCGACAGCACCTCGGCGCGGATGCGGTTGCGGCTGAAGCGCGGGGTGTCGTTGCTGGGGTCGCTCCACACAGGCAGCTGCAGCTGCCGTTGGATCTCGCCGGTTTCGCCGCGGCTGAACACCAGCAGCGGCCGGGCCAATTGCACCGCCTCCCCCAGGGGGCGCAGCGGCCTGAGGCTGGCCAGGCCACGGCGGTGGCTGCCGCGGGCCAGATTCAGCAGCAGGGTTTCCGCCCGGTCGCTGGCGGTGTGGCCGGTGACCACGCGGCTGGCTCCCGCCTCGGCGGCACGGTGCTGCAAGCAGGCCAGGCGCCATTGCCGTGCGGCGGCCTCATCGGGCTGGGGAGCGTCCCAGCGCTGCCGCTCCAGGGGCAGTCCCTCTTTCGCGGCCCAATCGGCCAGGGCGCTGGCCTGATCGGCGGATTCCGGCCGCCAGCCATGGTCGCCGTGCCAGAGCAGCAGCCGCCAGTGGTGCAGCCGCTGCAGATCCCGCAGCAGACCCACCAGGGCCATGGAATCCTGGCCGCCCGACACCGCCAGCAGCAGCGTGGCGTGCTGGGGCAGCAGCTGCGGCCAGCGCAGCAGCAGCCGGTGCAGGCGCAGGTGGAATCGGCTCCATGGGGCGGCCATCCCCACAGCCTGCCCGGCCCTAGAGCTGCGTGGGAGAATCGCCCCACTGCATTTCTGGTTCGGTATGTCGCGTCTCGCCCAGCTGCCCGCTGCCCTGCGTCTGGCCCTGACCGAGCGCCGCGCCCTCAAGGTGATCGCCGGCCTCACCAACTTCGATGCCGCCAGCGTGGAGCGCATCAGCCGCGCCGCCGGTGTTGGCGGCGCCGATTTCATTGACGTGGCCTGCGATCCCGAGCTGGTGCGCCTGGCGGCCCGCGTGTCCGGCCTGCCGATCTGCGTGAGTGCCGTGGATCCCGAGCTGTTCCCCGCCGCCGTGGCCGCCGGCGCCGCCCTGGTGGAAATCGGCAACTACGACGCCTTCTATCCCCTGGGCCGTGTGTTCGATGCAGCAGAAGTGCTCGACCTCACCCGCCGCACCCGCGCCCTGCTGCCCGAGGTGGTGCTGAGCGTCACCGTGCCCCACGTGATCCCGTTGGATGGGCAGGAGCAACTGGCCGTTGACCTGGTGGCCGCCGGCGCCGACCTGATTCAGACCGAGGGCGGCACCAGCGCCAAACCCTTCAGCGCTGGCAGCCTCGGCCTGATCGAAAAGGCAGCCCCCACCCTGGCGGCGGCCCACAGCATCAGCCGCGCCCTGGCCGCTGCCGAGACGGCTGTGCCCGTGCTGTGTGCCTCGGGTCTGTCGGCCGTGACCCTGCCGATGGCGATCGCCGCCGGCGCCGCCGGCGTAGGCGTGGGCTCGGCGGTGAACAAGCTCGGCGATGAGCTGGCCATGGTGGCCGTGGTGCGCAGCCTGCGCGATGCCCTGGCCAGCGCCAGCCGCGTGGCCGCCTGAAGCCACAGCCCCACGGGGCCTGCCGCGAGAATGGCCCGATGGCGAGCCCCTTCAAGCTCCAGGCCCCCTACGTCCCCAAAGGCGACCAGCCCGAGGCCATCAAAGGCCTCGTGGCGGGTGTCGATGGGGGCGAGCGCTATCAGACCCTGCTGGGGGCCACGGGCACCGGCAAGACCTTCACCATCGCCAACGTGATCGCCCAAACCGGGCGGCCTGCGTTGGTGTTGGCCCACAACAAAACCCTGGCGGCCCAGCTCTGCAACGAGCTGCGGGAGTTCTTCCCGCACAACGCCGTTGAATACTTCATCTCCTATTACGACTACTACCAGCCGGAGGCGTATGTGCCCGTCTCCGACACCTACATCGCCAAGACGGCGTCGATCAACGAAGAGATCGACATGCTGCGCCACTCGGCGACCCGCTCCTTGTTTGAACGCCGCGATGTGATCGTGGTGGCCTCGATCAGCTGCATTTACGGCCTGGGCATCCCCAGCGAATACCTCAAGGCCGCGGTGCGCTTCCAGGTGGGCGAAACCCTCAACCTGCGCGGTTCCCTGCGGGAGCTGGTGAACAACCAGTACTCCCGCAACGACCTGGAAATTTCCCGGGGCCGCTTCCGCGTGCGCGGCGATGTGCTGGAGATCGGCCCCGCCTACGAAGACCGGCTGGTGCGGATCGAGCTGTTCGGCGATGAGGTGGAGGCGATCCGCTACGTGGACCCCACCACCGGCGAGATCCTGCAGAGCCTTGAAACGATCAACATCTACCCGGCCAAGCACTTCGTGACGCCCAAGGAGCGCCTGGCGGAGGCGATCAAGGCGATTCGCCTGGAGCTGCGCGAACGGCTGGATGTGCTTAACGAGCAGGGCCGGCTGCTGGAGGCCCAGCGCCTGGAGCAGCGCACCACCTACGACCTGGAGATGTTGGAGCAGGTGGGTTATTGCAACGGCGTGGAGAACTACGCCCGGCACCTGGCGGGCCGGCCGGCGGGCACACCCCCGGAATGCCTGATTGACTACTTCCCCGACGACTGGCTGCTGGTGGTGGACGAAAGCCACGTGACCTGCAGCCAGTTGCAGGCCATGTACAACGGCGACCAGTCGCGCAAGCAGGTGCTGATCGAGCACGGCTTCCGCCTGCCATCCGCCGCCGACAACCGCCCCCTCAAAGGATCGGAGTTCTGGGAGAAGGCCCAGCAGACGATCTTTGTGAGCGCCACCCCCGGCGAGTGGGAGATGAGCCAGAGCCATGGCCAGGTGGTGGAGCAGGTGATCCGCCCCACCGGTGTGCTCGATCCGATCGTGGAGGTGCGCCCCACCGACGGCCAGGTGGACGACTTGCTCGGGGAAATCCGCCTGCGGGCGCAGAAGCAGGAGCGGGTGCTGGTGACCACGCTCACCAAGCGCATGGCGGAAGACCTCACCGACTACCTGGCGGAGAACGGCGTGCGGGTGCGCTATCTGCACTCGGAGATCCACTCGATCGAGCGGATCGAAATCATCCAAGACCTGCGCAACGGTGAATACGACGTGCTCGTGGGGGTGAACCTGCTGCGCGAAGGGCTCGACCTACCGGAGGTGTCATTGGTGGCGATCCTCGATGCCGACAAGGAGGGGTTCCTGCGGGCGGAGCGCTCGCTGATCCAAACCATCGGCCGCGCCGCCCGCCACGTGGAGGGGGTGGCGCTGCTCTATGCCGACAACCTCACCGACAGCATGGCCAAGGCGATTTCGGAAACGGAGCGCCGCCGCGCCATCCAGCACGCCTACAACGAGCGCCACGGCATCACCCCCACCCCGGCGGGCAAGCGCGCCGGCAATTCAATCCTGGCGTTTCTGGAGGTGTCGCGCCGGCTCAACGATGAGCAGCTGGAGCAGGCCACCGAGCAGGCGGAGCACAACGAAGTGCCGCTGGATTCGCTGCCGGAGCTGATTCAGCAGCTGGAGGACAAGATGAAAGCCGCCGCCAAGAACCTGGAGTTTGAGGAGGCGGCCAACCTGCGCGACCGCATCAAGGGCCTGCGTCAGAAGTTGGTGGGCAAAGCCTGAACAGTCACCCCGGCTCAGATCGGGGGTTGTGAACTGGGGTAGGCGTTGCGGTTGGGGGCGGCGTCCGGCATCCAGTAGCTGATGTCTTCGTACCAGTAGGGGGCGCCGGCCAGCTGGCGGGTGCTGAGCTTGGTGGTGGCCATGGCGGTCATCAGGGCCCCCAGGTCCACCGGGGAGAGGTCGGTGCGGATGTCGCTGCCGGCGATGCGCATCAGCTCCGGCAGGCGGGTGGCGGCGGCCGGGTTGGCCAGCTTGCGGAACACCTGGGCCAGCACCAGCTTCTGGCGCTCCATGCGGCCGATGTCGCCCAGTTCATCGTGGCGGAAGCGCAGGAAGCCCTCCAGCTCTTTGCCCTGCAGCAGCTGGCGGCCGGGGTAGAGGTCGATGTAGAGGCCCTGGCTGTTGTCCACGTAGTGCATGCGCTTGGGCACATCCACCTCCACGCCACCGATGGCCTGGGCCAAGCGCTGCACGGCGTTGAGGTTGAGCACCAGGTAGCGATCCACCTTGGCCGTCAACAGCTGGCTGAGTTCCTGCTTCACCATCTCCGGCCCGCCGCTGCTGTAGAGCGAATTGGCCTTCATCACGCCGTATTTGCCGGAGTCGATGAACGTGTCGCGCGGCACCTGGGTGAGCTCCGTGCGGCCGTCCTTGAGCTGCACCGTGAACATCACATCGGTGTTGGTGCTCACGTGGTCGGTGCCCATCACCACGATGCGGCGCTCCCCCATGCCCGCCGGGGTGATCAGGGAGCCCAGCAGGTTGGTGGGGTGATGCAGCCCCGCCAGCAGGGCGGTGGCCAGGTGCGGCAGCGGGCCGTTGAGCCCGTAGCCCAGGCCGATCCCCGCCAGAAACACGTGCAGCCGCGGGATGCCGCGCCGGGGTTTGCTGCCCGGGCGGCGGCGGCGGCGTTCCTCCTGCAGCGGCACCGGTGCCGGCCGCGTTCGTCGTTGCTGCTCCGCCGGCACCAGCCGGGCCTGGCCGCGCCGCTGACGCGGATCTGAGCTGGGCTGAACCTGGGGCATGGGCGGCTGTCGTGGCCGCAACGTACCGCCTCACTCCCCTTGTCGCCAGGAGGGTTTGGGCCTCTCTGGTGGCTGGTTCAGCCCGCCTCCACCACCCGGATGGCTGCGGCGGCCTGGTCGGCCCGCTGCCGCGCCTCTTCAAGGCTGCTGCCGCTGGCCAGGGCCACCCCCATGCGCCGGTGCGGCCGGGCATCGGGCTTGCCGAACAGCAGCACCTGCACATCGGGGCCCGCCAACGCCTGCTCCAACCCCTCGAAGGCCACGCTGCTGCAGGCCTGCTCCGCCAGGATCACGCGGCTGGCGGCCGGGGCCACGGATCGGATCTCCGCAATCGGCAGCCCCAGCACCGCCCGCAGGTGCAGCTCGAATTCGCTCAGGTTCTGGCCCGCCAGGGTCACCAGGCCGGTGTCGTGGGGGCGTGGGGAGAGCTCTGAGAACACCACCTCGCTGCCGTCATCACTCGTGCGGCACACGAAGAACTCCACCCCAAACAGACCCGCGCCCCCCAGGTTGTCGGTGACCTGCCGGGCCATGGTCTGGGCGGCCGCCAGCTGCTCCCAGTCGAGGTGGGCAGGCTGCCAGCTGCACTGGTAGTCGCCCCGCTCCTGGATGTGGCCGATGGGCGGGCAGAACAGGGTGGGGCCGTTCCACTGCTTCACGGTGAGCAGGGTGATCTCCTGCTCAAAGCGCAGAAACTCCTCCACGATCACCCGGGCGCCTTCGCCGCGGGCACCGGCCATGGCAGCCCCCCAGGCGGCGGCAATGCCCTCGGGCCCGTCCACCACGCTTTGCCCCTTGCCCGAGGAGCTCATCACCGGCTTCACCACCACCGGCCAGCCCAGGGGGGCGGCAGCAGCGGCCAGCTCCTCGGCGCTGCTGGCATAGGCAAAGCGGGCGGTGCGCAGCCCCAGCTGCTGGGCGGCCAGGTCGCGGATGCGGTCGCGGACCATCGTGACGGCCGTGGCCCGGGCGGTGGGAATCACCGTGGTGCCTTCGGCCTCCAGCTCCGCCAGGGCATCCACCGCCAGGGCTTCGATTTCCGGCACCACCACATCCGGCCGGTGGCGGCGCACCACCGCCTTCAGGGCCTCCGGCTCGCCCATGGCCACCACCTCGGCCACATCGGCCACCTGCATGGCCGGTGCATTGGCGTAGCGGTCAACCGCGATCACCCGGCAGCCCAGCCGCTGGGCGGCGATGGCCACCTCTTTGCCCAGCTCGCCGCTGCCCAGGAGCATCAGGCTGCGGGGGAAGGGGGCGCTGGCCATGGCGGCGGCTGGGGAGGAGACTGCTCCGATCCTGCCCCGGCGCTGCCCTGTGCTGCTGCGTGTTCCCCTGGCCTATGCCACCGCCGGCGATGCGGCGGACGGCCTGCTCAATGGATTGAGCATCGAGAGCCTGCAGCGCTGGACGCTGGTGTACCTGGGCCTCTCCGCTGTGGCGTTCATCGTGGTGTGGCTGGTGGGCTACCTGCGGCGCCCCGGCTGAGCCGGCCCGTTCGCTCAGCCGGGTTCGATCAGGTTGAGCTGCCGCACGGGCGACTGCTCATCGATGAAGCCGTAGGCGGCGAACACCGAGGCATCGCCATGGGTGATGTGCTGGCCATCGCTGTGGCGCTCCAGCACGAAGCCCTCTGCCGCCATGCGCCGCATCAGCGCGGCCGCCTCCTCAAAGCGGGCCGCCATGGCCTCAAGGCTGGCGCAATCGGCGGTGAGACCGGCTTCCTTCCAGGTGAAATAGGCCATCGCGAGCGGTTCAGGGCAGCAGCACCAGCCCCAGAACCACCAGTATCAGGCTGAGGGCCCAGAAGCCCACCACCACCTGCTGTTCGCTGGCCCCCCCCAGCTCGAAGTGGTGGTGCAGCGGGGCCATGCGCAGCACGCGGCGCCCCTGGCCGGTGGCGGGGTTTTTGGTGGCCTTGAACACCCACACCTGCACGATCACCGACAGGGATTCCGCCAGGAACACCCCGCCCATCAGCAGCAGCGGCCAGAGGCTGTTGCTGAGCAGCGCCACCGCCGCCAGGGCGGCCCCCATGGCCAGGGAGCCGGTGTCGCCCATGAACACCCGGGCCGGGTGGCGGTTGAACAGCAGAAACCCCAGCCAGCAGCCGGCCATGGCGGCGCAGAAGCCGGCCAGGGCGGGGTCGCCTTCATGGCCCCGCAGCATCAGCTGCAGCCCCAGGCCGCTGAACACGATGGCGCCGCAGCCCGCCGCCAGGCCATCGAGGCCGTCGGTGAGGTTGGTGGCGTTGCTCTCCGCCAGAAACACGAACAACCCCAGGGGCCAGATCAGCAGCCCCAGGGGCAGCACCCAGCCCAGGGGCAGGGCGATGTCGCCGCCCATCTGCTGCTCAAAGGCGGCCCAGGCCAGGAAGGCCACGGCCGAGATGGCCTGCAGCAGCAGCTTGCCGCGGGGGGTGAGCCCGGTGTTGTGGTGCTTGGTGAGGCTGCGCCAGTCGTCCACGGCGCCGATGGCCATGGAGGCGAGGGTGATGGCGGCCACCGCCGGCAGGCGCGCATCCGAGGGGGCCACCAGGGCGCCGATGATCACCCCCACCGGCACCACCAGCAGGCCGCCCATGGTGGGGGTGCCCGCCTTGCTCAGGTGTGCCTGGGGGCCCTCGGCGCGGATCACCTGGCCCAGCTTCAGCTGGCGCAGCCGCGGCACCCCCCAGCCGCTGAGCAGGGCACTCACCACTGCCGCCGCCAGCAGCGGTGGGGTGAGCTGCGGGGCGCGGTTGAGCAGGTCGCTGGCGACGGCCAGCCCCAACAGCAACAAGCCCAGCAGCAGCGCCAGATGGCGGCTGTTGCTGGGCAGGGAGGCGATCAGCCTGGTGGGGGAGAGCAAGGCTGCGGAGGGATTTCAGTCTTCCCAGTCTTCCTCGGGTTGCTCGTCGGCGGCGTTGTAATCCTCTTTTTCGCCCATCAGCGCCGAGAGCTCCTCCTCCTCCACGGTGCTCACATCGGAGCTGGCGGTTTCTTCATCGGCCACCAGGCGGCCGCTGGTTTCCAGCCAGCTCAGCAGATCGGGCTCCTCGCGCAGGGGCAGCACCGGTGCCGGCTCGTTGCGGCCGTAGCGGGTGAGCGAAGGGTTGATGCCATCCAGCTGGCTAAGGCTGGTGCTGAGTTTGCTGCTCATCGCTGGGGGCGTGCGGCTGGGGCCAATCAGCCATCCTAGAGGAGCACCCGCCGGGCGCTGCCCGCCGCCGCTGACGGACCCCAAGCCTGAATGGCAGCGGCTGCTGCCCCCCTGGCTCACGGCCCTCGCCGTGAGTGCCCTGCTGGTGTGGGCGGGGTGGCACTGGCCCACGCCGCTGCTGGAGCAGCCCTGGGCCCTGGCCCATCCCCAGTGGCCGGCCCGCCTGGCCCTCGGGCTGGTGCTGCTGCCACCGCTGTTGATGGCGCTGGCGCTGCTGGCCGGCATGGGCCGCCACCACGGCAGGGGAGAATCGTCCGACTGAGCGCGTGGAGACGCAGTGATGGGTCGGGCCAAGAAGGCGGTGCTGGCGTATTCCGGCGGTGTGGACACCAGCGTGTGCATCCCCTACCTCAAGAACGAGTGGGGCGTGGAGGAGGTGATCACCTTCGCCGCCGACCTGGGCCAGGGCGATGAGCTGGAGCCGATCCGGCAGAAGGCCCTCGATTCCGGGGCCAGCCAGTCGATCGTGGGCGATCTGATTGAGCCGTTCATCCGCGAGTTCGCCTTCCCGGCCATCCGCGCCAATGCGCTCTATGAGGGCCGGTATCCCCTCTCCACCGCCCTGGCCCGGCCGCTGATCGCCCGCCGCCTGGTGGAGATTGCCCGTGAGGTGGGTGCCGATGCGGTGGCCCATGGCTGCACCGGCAAGGGCAACGACCAGGTGCGCTTCGATGTGGCCATCGGAGCCCTGGCGCCCGACCTGAAGGTGCTGACCCCGGCGCGGGAGTGGGGCATGAGCCGTGAGGAAACCATTGCCTACGGCGAGCGCTGCGGCATCCCCTCGCCGGTGAGCAAGAAGTCGCCCTACTCGATCGACCTCAACCTGCTGGGCCGATCCATTGAGGCCGGCCCCTTGGAGGACCCCAACGTGGAGCCGCCGGAGGAGATCTACGCGCTCACCGTGAGCATCGACGCCGCCCCCGACCAACCCCAGGTGGTGGAGATCGGCTTTGAGCAGGGCAACCCGGTGAGCATCGATGGCGAGCGCCTTGATCCGGTGGCGCTGATCCGCCGGGCCAATGCCCTGGCCGGTGCCCATGGGTTTGGCCGGCTGGACATGATCGAGAACCGGGTGGTGGGCATCAAGAGCCGCGAGATCTACGAGACCCCGGGGCTGCTGCTGCTGATCAAGGCCCACCAGGAGCTGGAGAGCCTCACCCTGGCGGCCGATGTGCTGCGCACCAAGCGTCAGTTGGAGCAGCAGTGGGCCGACCAGGTGTACCAGGGCCTCTGGTATGGCCCCCTCAAGGATGCCCTCGACGGCTTCATCGACCGCAGCCAGCGTACGGTGAACGGAACGGTGCGGCTGAAGCTGCACAAGGGCAACGCCACGGTGGTGGGCCGCAGCAGCGCCAACAGCCTCTATGTGCCCGATATGGCCACCTACGACGCCGGTGATCGCTTCGACCACCGCGCCGCCGAGGGGTTCATCTACGTGTGGGGCCTGCCCACCCGTCTTTGGGCCGCCAGCCAGCGCTGAGGCTCAGGCGGCCTGCCGGCCCCTGCGGTCTCCCCAGCCGCTGCGTTGGCCGCGGCCGCGCTGGGGCAGTTGGGGCAACTGGATCGCCGCGGCTGCATCGGGCCCCGCCTCGGGGTTGAACCGCAGCCGCACTTCGCCGGGGGCCGGTGCCAGCCGCTGGATGTGTTGGTGCAGGCTGCGGTTGTCCGCCAGCAGTTGCTTCTGGCGCTCCAGCACCGGCTGCAACCGCTGCGAAAACTTGCGCTCGAAAATGTCCGGCAGATCCGCCAGCAGCGCCTCCAGTTCGGTGATCTGCAGCCGCGCCTCCGCCAGTTCCCGTTCGGCGGTGGCCAGGGCCCGCCGCAGATCCGGATCAGGGCCGGGTTGGGGCTCCTCGACCAGGCGCCAATCGACGTCCTGAAGCTCGGCTTCGACAAGCTCGCCGGAAGGGGGCGCCGGGGCGGCTGGTTGCTGGCCCTCGGACTCCAGCATCGACCGGGATCGCGACACAAAAAACCCACCAAACCCTAACGAGGGGCCCGGTGGGTTTCAAGCCTGCAGAAGGGTTGTGGGGCGTTGGATGACGCCTCAGGCTTCGCTGGTTTCCAGGGCGGCGGCTTCGCTGCTGGCCTGGGGGATGGGGCCGCTGCGGGGGGCGGGCAGGGGGCCTTCCTGCTTCACGGTGAGGTAGCGGATCACGTCCTCGCTGAGGCGCATGGCGCGCTCGAGGCTGGCCACCTGCTGGCCGTCGCCGTTGTGGGCCAGCTGCACGTAAATGCCTTCCTTGTGCTTGGCGATCGGATAGGCCAGGCGGCGCTTGCCGCGCATCTGGCAATCGAGCACCTCAGCGCCGGCTTCGGTCACCAGGTCGCGGTACTTGGTGACATGGGTTTCCACCTCTTCCTCCGGGATATCCGGACGAAGGATGTACATCGTTTCGTAATAGGGCTGCGACATGACTTGCGCGATCCGCTGTGGACGCCGAAGGGAACGGTGGCTGGCGGTGCGGGGCGAAATCCCCTGCTCACCAGCGACGGATCGTCCACCCTACAGCTGCATGCGCACCGCTTCCGACAGGGTCGGGATGTCGGCCTCCTTGCCGCGCAGGCACTGCACCAGCGCAAATAGCAGCAGCACCAACATCCCCAAAAACACGGTGTTGGCCAGGGTGCGGCCGGCGAACCCCAGGCTGCCGATGCGCAGCAGCTGGAACGCCAGCGACAGCACCACCAGCACGATGTCCAGCAGGATCGCCTGCAGCACGTTGAAGCGCAGGAAATAGGGCACCTGCGGGTTGCGCACCACCGCCAGGAACAGCACCAGGAACAGCAGGAAGCTGCCGAAGGGCACACCCCGCTCCAGCATCAACACCGGCACCGCCGGCAGCACCAGCCATTGCAGAGCCGGGAAGAGGTTGTCGAGGGATTGGCCGAAGGGCAGCGCGGCGCTCCAGGGCAGCAGGTAGGCCAACACCGCCAGGGGGCGTTGCCAGAGGGGGGTGTCGGCCATGGCGGCGCGCCGGGAGCTGGCGTGAGGCTATGGCAGCCACTCCAGCAGTGCCTGGCGCATCACCGCCACCGGCACATCGCGGCGGCCGCTCCACAGCCGCAGGGCCGCGGCCCCCTGCTCCACCAGCATCTCCAGGCCATCCAGGGTGGTGCAGCCGCGCGCCTCCGCCTGGCGCAGCAGCTGGGTGGGCCGCGGCGTGTAGATGATATCGTACACCCAGGTGCCGGGCCGCAGGGCATCGAGCTGCGCCGGCTGCAGCGGGCAGCCGAGGGCCGCCTGGGGGTCGCTGGCGGAGGCCATGCCCACCGGCGTGGTGTTCACCACCAAGGTTGCCTCCGCCAGGGCGGGCCCCAGCCCATCCCCCCACGCCAGGGTGTGCAGCTGGGGAGCCCAGGCCTCCACATCGGCCTGGAAGGCCGCCAGGGCCTCCGCCCTGCGGCCCGTGAGCGTGATCGCGCCGCAGCCGAGCTCCACCAGCCCCGCCACCACGGCCCGGGCGCTGCCGCCGCAGCCCAGCACCACCGCCCGCTTGCCCTGCCAGGGGTGGTCGTTGCGCCGCAGCGGCGCGCAGAAGCCCTCCACATCGGTGTTGGTGCCGTGCCAGCCGCCCCCCTCCAGCGGCACCAGCACATTCACGGCCCCCAGCCGCTGGGCCAGAGGGCTGAGCTCACGGCAGAGCGCCGCCACGCTGTGTTTGTGGGGGATGGTGACGTTGAGGCCGCGGCACTCCAGGGCCTCCAGCGCCCGCACCACGGTGGCCAGCTCCGCCGCCGGTGCCGGCAGGGCCAGGAACACCCAGTCGAGCCCCATGGCCCGTAGGGCCGCGTTTTGCATCACCGGCGAAAGCGAGTGGTGCACAGGGCTGCCAAGCACCCCCACGAGGGCGGTGGTGCCGCTGATGGCGGGCTGCTGGCTCACGGGGCTCTCCGGCGGTTGGTACGGGAACGGTTCGGCAACCACACCTAGCCCCATCCCGGGGCGGCTGTTGAGGATGCCTGCAGTTCAGAGGTCATCCATGGGCAAGGTTGTCGGTATCGACCTTGGCACCACCAACAGCTGCGTGGCGGTGATGGAGGGCGGCAAGCCCACCGTGATCGCCAATGCCGAGGGCTTCCGCACCACGCCCTCGGTGGTGGCCTACACCAAAAACCAGGACCAGCTGGTGGGGCAGATCGCCAAGCGTCAGGCGGTGATGAACCCCGAAAACACCTTTTATTCGGTGAAGCGCTTCATCGGCCGCCGGGTCGACGAGGTGAACGAGGAATCGAAGGAGGTGAGCTACGGCGTGGAGAAGGCCGGCGCCAACGTCAAGGTGAAGTGCCCGGTGCTCAACAAGCAGTTC
>JBIKKZ010000161.1:0-4466 GCA_044360095.1 Vulcanococcus sp.
GCCCCAGCGCCAGCAGCATGAGCCGAATCGTGTGTCGCCACACGCCCCGCCAGCTGGCCCCCGTGCTGCTGGTCGGAGTGCTGCTGGGGGGCTGCAGCGGGGGTCTGCCGGGCCTGCCCTGGGGCCCTGGCGGCGACCCCACCCAGGTGAGCGATGCCCCCCCCGGCGGGGCGTTGCAGCCGGGCAACAACTTCATCGTCAACGCCGTCGACAAGGTGGGGCCGGCGGTGGTGCGCATCGACACGGTGCGGCGGGTGGTCAACCCCCTCGGCGGCCTGTTCGGCTCGGGACCCTCGATCCAGCAGCAGCAGGGGCAGGGCTCCGGCTTCATCACCCGCTCCGATGGGGTGATCCTCACCAACGCCCACGTGGTGGAGGGCGCCAGCGAGGTGGGGGTGACCCTGCCGGATGGCCGCAGCTTCCGCGGCAAGGTGCTGGGGGGTGACCCCGTCACCGACGTGGCCGTGGTGAAGGTGACGGCCGCGGGGCTGCCGGTGGCGCCACTGGGGGATTCGAGCAAGGTGCGACCCGGGGAGTGGGCAATTGCCATCGGCAACCCCCTCGGGCTCGACAACACCGTGACCGCCGGCATCATCAGCGCCGTGCAGCGCACCAATGCGGTGGGGGAGGGCCAGCGGGTGCCCTACCTCCAGACCGACGCCGCGGTCAACCCCGGCAACAGCGGCGGTCCGCTGATCAACGAACGGGGCCAGGTGATCGGCATCAACACCGCCATCCGCCAGGCCCCCGGCGCCGGCCTGAGCTTTGCGATCCCGATCAACCTGGGGCGCCAGATCGCCGCCCAGATCCTTGAGAAGGGCCGCGCCTCGCACCCCTACATCGGCGTGCGCCTGCAGGCCCTCACCCCCCAACTGGCCCGAGAGGTGAACGCCACCAACGCCGAATGCCGCCTGCCCGAAACCAACGGCGTGGTGGTGGTGGAGGTAATGCCCGGCAGCCCGGCGGCCCGCGCCGGCCTGCGCACCTGCGACCTGATCGAACAGGTGGGCGGCACGGCGATGGACAACCCCACCGAGGTGCAGGTGGCGGTGGACCAAGGCCGCGTGGGCCAACCGCTGGCGCTGCAGGTGCAACGGGGGCCGCGTCAACTGAACCTGCAGCTACGGCCGGCGGAAC
Organism: Vulcanococcus sp.; assembly: GCA_044360095.1. GTDB lineage: Bacteria > Cyanobacteriota > Cyanobacteriia > PCC-6307 > Cyanobiaceae > Vulcanococcus. Next base: position 1,138 of record JBIKKZ010000161.1, read on the forward strand.
TGCCGCGCCAGAACTGACCCCTTGAACGGCCCACGGCGCCAGCTGGTGGTGCTGGCCCGCTGGCCGGCGGTGGGGCGCTGCAAGCGGCGGCTGGCGGCCGACCTGGCCTCGGCCCCGCGGGCGGCGGCGGTGCAGCGACAGCTCACCGACCACACCCTGCGCACGGCGGCGGCCGCCTGCGCCGCCACCGGCGCCGAGCTGCTGCTGGCGGTGGAGGGTCTGGGCCCCCGCGGGCGGCGCCGCTGGGGGCAGGCCCTGGAGCGCTGCGCCATCGCCGCCACCCTGGTGGGCCAGGGCAACGGCAACCTGGGCTGCCGCATGCAACGCCAGTGGCGGCTCGGGTTTGGGGCGGGGGCCGAGCAGGTGGTGCTGATCGGCAGCGACCTGCCGGCGCTGGAGCGCACCGATCTGGAGCAGGCTTTCCACGCGCTGGAGCGGCGGCCGCTGGTGCTGGGGCCGGCCCGCGATGGGGGCTACTGGTTGATCGGGCTCAACCGCGATGGCTTCTCCCGGGCGGGTGCAACCCTGATGGCGGGCATCCCCTGGGGCAGCGATCGGGTGCTGGCGGCCACCCTGGAGCGGGCGCAGCGGCGGCAGCTGTCGCCGGCGCTGCTGCGGCGGCTGAGCGACCTCGACACCCGCGCTGATCTCGCGCCTTGGCTGCGCCGGCGTCAGGTGGCCCCGGCAGGGCGATGATCAGCCGATGCACGGCCGCCCCCGATGATCGGCATTGACCCCCTCGCCCCGGCCTTCCCGCGGATGGCGCGGCGCAACATGGCGCGGGTGCTGCTGCAGCTGGCCTGGCGCATGCGCTGGGATCTGGCGCTGATGGCCCTGCTGGGGGGCATCGGCGTGGGGGTGAAGCAGAGCCCGCAGATGCAGAGCGTGGTGCTGATGGATGGCAGTTCGCTCACCACCCTGGGCATCGCCGTGTCGGTGTTCGTGGCCTTCCGCAACACCCAGGCCATCAACCGCTGGTGGGAGTCGCGGATCCTCTGGGGCGCCATCGTGAACAACGGCCGCAGCTGGCGTGACACCCTCTCCAGCCTGCTGGGGGAGGAGCACCAGGCGGAGCGGCAGCGGCTGATGGCCCTGCAGGCGGTGCTCTGCTGGCTGCTCAACTTCGAGCTGCGGGGCAGCTGGCGCCTCGATGCCCGCGAGCACGCCGATGGGGTGCTCGCCGGATTGGGGCTGCCGGTGCGGATGCAGATGCAGGCGGGATTGGTGCGCAAGGCCCAGGCCATCGGCCGGCTGCACCGCGACGGAGTGGTCAACGACTGGGGCCGCGATGCCCTGCTGCGCTGCAGCGAGGTGTTCACCAATGCCCTCGGCGGCCTGCAACGGATCCGCAATTCACCGATCCCCCCCACCTATGACGTGTTCATTCGCGGCATCTGCTGGTTTTACGGCTACGCCCAGTTCCTGAACTTCGTGAACCGCGGCGACAGCTGGGAGGGGGCCGTGATCCTGGTGGGGTTTGTCACCGCCGAGCGGGTGGGGGCCTATGTGGAGAACCCGTTCGACAACGACGGCAGCAGTTTCTGCGTTCCAATGGATTCGGTGTGCCGCACGATCAGCACCGATCTGCTGGGGCCCAACAGCCCCCTGGCGCAGCTGCCAATCAGCAACGACCCCAGCCGCTGGTCATGAGCGCCGGGCCGCAGCTGGCGGTGGTGATTCCGGTGCGCAACGAAGCCCGGCACCTGCCGCTGCTGCTGGCCGACCTGGCCCTGGCCCCGGCGGATCTGGTGGCGGAGCGGGTGGTGGTGGATGGCGGCAGCGGCGATGGCACTGCCGCCCTGGCCCAGCTGGCCGGTGTCGCGGTGCTGCACGGCCCCGCCAACCGCGGTTGGCAACTGCAGCGCGGCGTTGCCGCCACATCGGCTCCCTGGCTGTTGCTGTTGCACGGCGATAGCCGCCTGCCGGCCGATTGGGCAGCGGTGGTGCAGCGGGCCCTGGGGCAGCCCCCGGCCGCCTCGTATTTCGATCTGGCGGTGACCGGGGGCGGGCCGCCGCTGCGGCTGCTGGAGGCGGCGGTGGCGCTGCGCTGCCGGCTGCGGCAACTGCCCTACGGCGACCAGGGGTTGCTGCTGCCGCGCGCGCTGCTGGAGCGGACCGGCGGCGTGCGGCCGTTGCCGCTGATGGAAGACCTCGACCTGGTGCAACGGCTCAAGCCCCTGGCGCCGCTGCGCCGCCTGGGCCGGCCGCTGCGGGTGGATGGCCGCCGCTGGCGGCGCCATGGGGCCTGGCTGGGGGTGCTGCGGATGGCCTGGCGCAACGCCCAGCTGCGGCGGGACTGGCGGCGGGGGATCAGCGCCGAGCAGCTGGCGGCGCGCTACTACGCACCTCGCTAGGGCGCCTCTCCCGCTAGGGCGCGTACCAGAAGGCACAGCGCCGCTGTTGGGGCTCCAGCTCCCAGCCCTGGGCGCTGTAAAACTCCACCACGCCGGGGTCGGCAAACAGGCTGACGCGCTCCACCTGCATCGCCCGCAGGCAATCGAGCACGTAGGCCATCAGCTGCTTGCCCAAACCAGCCCCCTGGTAGAGGGGATGCACAGCCACATCCCACACGGTGGCCTCGATCACGCCGTCGCCGGTGCAGCGGGCGAAGCCCACCAGCCGGGGGATGCGCGGGTCGTGGCGCCACAGGCCCACCACCAACAGGCTGTGCTGCAGGGCCTTGCGCACACGCCGCACGGGGCGGCGGCTCCAGCCCACCGCATCGCAGAGCTGCTCGAGCTCAAACAGGTCGATCTCCCGCTCCTGGCTCAACACCAGCGCCAGCTGGGGGTTGGCGGTGGGGCACAGGCGATGCTCCGCCCCATACAGGCCGTCGAGCTCGGTGGCGGCTTGGCTAAGCATTGGCACGATCCTGACCCACGGCGGCGGCAGCTGGGGCAGGCTGGAGACCGTACCCCCACCGGACGGTTCTGAGCGGCTCCCCCCTGCTGGTGTGTGTGCACGGCTGGATGCTCTCCGGCCGCCTGTGGCAACCGCTGATCGAGCAGCTGCAGCCGCAGTGGGAGGTGTGGGCGCCCAACCTGCCGGGTTTTGGGGGCTCGCCGCGGCCGCGGGGGCTGCAACCCACCCTGCCCAGCTACGGCCGCTGGCTGGCGCAGGCCAGCCGTGAGCGGGCCCAGGGCCGGCCGCTGGTGTTGATCGGCCATTCCCTCGGCGGCAGCCTGGTGCTGCACGCGGCGCCACTGCTGGGGGATCAGCTGCAGGGGGTGGTGCAGGTGGCCGGCGGCGGCGGGGTGTACCAGCCGCGGCCGTTTCGGATGGTGCGGCGCGGCGGCGCCGGATTCCTGCGCTGGCGGCCCGGCTGGCTG
>JBIKKZ010000162.1:0-4463 GCA_044360095.1 Vulcanococcus sp.
CCGGCCCGCCGCCAGGGCCAGAGCACCGCCAGCAGCAGGATGCCGATGGTGGGGAACAACAGGCCGAGCTGGCTGAGCAGAAACAGCAGCGAACCCTCGGCGTTGAAGCCCCCGGAGGCGGTGGTGCGGCCGCTGTGGAACAGGAACGACACCCAGCCCCAGCGGCTGTTCCACAGCCACAGCGGGCTCACCAGCAGGGCCCAGGCCAGCACCGTGCCCAGGGAGGTCCAGCGCAGCCACAGCCGGCGGCTGTCGGGGCGGACGAGGGTCCACACCAACAGGGCCGGCAGCACCACCAGGGCGTGGTATTTCGAGAGGGTGATCAGCGCCAGGATCGCCGCCAGGGCGAGCATCTGGCCGGGGCCCCGCGGCAGCACCAACGGGTGGCGGGCGATCCACCACAGCAGCAGCGCCAACCCCAGCAGCAGGGGGCTGTCGGGCAGCAGCAGCACCCCACCGCAGAGCAACACCAGCGGGCAGAGGTTGCCGAGCAGCAGCAGCCACAGCCGCGCCTTGGCACCAAACCAGCGCGCCGTGGCCTGGGCCAGCAACCCCAGGGCCAGGGTGTAGCTGAGCACCGACGGCAGCCGCAGGGCCAGCACGCTCGAACCGAGCCGTTGCCCCAGCCACGACCACACCCCCACCGCCAGGGGATGGTCGTAGAAGCTGAGGTCGATGTGGCGGCCGTAGAAGAAGTAGTAGACCTCGTCGTACCCCGGCGGGATCAGGGCGGCGAGGGCAAAGCGCAGGCCGAAACTGGCGGCCAGCAGAATCACTACCCCCTGGCGGCCGCTCCAGCGAATGGCGGTGAGCGGGGCTGGCATCAGGCGATCTGGCTGAGGAACTGCTTGCTGCGCTCGTGCTGCGGGTTGGAGAAGAACTGCTCCGGCGGGGCCTCCTCCACCACCCGGCCATCGGCCATCAACACCACCCGATCGGCCACCTTGCGGGCAAAGCGCACCTCGTGGGTCACCACCACCATCGTGATGCCATCGCCGGCCAGCTCCTGCATCACCTCCAGCACCTCCTGCACCATCTCCGGATCGAGGGCGCTGGTGGGTTCGTCAAACAGCAGGATGCGCGGCTCCATCGACAGGGAGCGGGCGATGGCCACCCGCTGCTGCTGGCCGCCGGAGAGCTGGCCGGGGTACTTGTCGGCCTGCTCGTGGATGCCCACCCGCTCCAGCAACTGCCGCGCCTGGCGCTCCACCTCCGCCTTGGGGCGCTTGCGCACCAGCACCGGCGCCAGGGTGAGGTTCTCCAGCACCGTGAGGTGGGGGAAGAGGTTGAACTGCTGAAACACCATGCCCACCTCGCGGCGGATCGCATCGATGTTGCGCACGTCGTTGGAGAGCGCCATGCCATCCACCACGATCGAGCCCTTCTGGAAATCCTCCAGGGCGTTGAAGGTGCGGATGAAGGTGCTCTTGCCCGAACCGGAGGGGCCCATGATCACCACCACCTCCCCCTGGTGCACGGTGAGGTCCACCCCCCGCAGGGCCTGAAAACCATTGGGGTACCACTTCTCGACCCCACGGGCCTCGATCATCACGGCGCCAGAGGCGGAGCGGGAGGGGTGGGTCATGCCCGTGCGGCGGAGAGGGGGTTGGGGTTGAGGCGGGTTTCCAGGGCGCGGCTGCCCAGGCCCAGGGCCGCGCAGCAGCACCAGAACAGCACGGCGAGCAGCAGATACACCTCGGCGTTTTTGCCGAGGAACGCGGGGTTGGCCATCACCGTGCGCGCCACCCCCAGCAGGTCGAGCAGGCCGATCAGCGACAGCAGGGTGGTGTCCTGCAGCAGGGTGATGAACTGGCCCACGGTGGCGGGCAGGGCCACCCGCAGGGCCTGGGGCAGCACCACATGGATCAGCGCTTGGGGCACCGGCAGCCCCAGGGCGCGGGCCGCCTCCATCTGGCCGCGGGGCACCGCCGCCAGGCCGGAGCGCACCGCCTCCGCCACATAGGCGGCGGCAAAGAAGGTGAGCACCCAGGCCGCCCGCCACACCCGATCGGGGGCCAGCCCCCCCGGCAGCAGAAAGCCCAGGATGTTTTGCCCCAGAAACAGCAGGGTGATCAACGGGGCGCCGCGGATGAACTCGATGTACACCACCGAGCCCCAGCGCAGCAGCGGCAGCTCACTGCGACGCCCCAGGGCCAGGAGCACCCCCAGGGGGAAGCAGAGCAGGATCGCGAAGCTGGATTGCACCAGGGTGAGCAGCAGGCCGCCCCAATCGCTGGGGCGCACGGGCATCAGCCCCAACCCGCCGCTGATCAGCACCATGCCCACCAGGTAGAGCAGCGGCCACAGCAAGGGGAACAGCCGGCGCCAAGCCGCCGGCAGGCGATGGCCCCAGCGGCCGGCCCCCCAGCGCAGCGCCAGCAGCAGCGCCGTGATCCCCCACCAACGGGCCTGGATCGCCAGGGTCAGCTGCAGAAACAGCGGCACCGCCAGGGCCAGGCCCCCCAGCAGCACGGCTGCGATGGCGTCGTTGCGGGGCCAGCTGCGGCCCCGCAGCATCCCCCAGCTCAGGCCGGTGGCGGCCGCCAGCAGGGTGGTGAGCAGCCACAGGCGCCACTGTTGATCAAGGGGGTAGCGGCCCACGGCGAACAGGGTGCTGTTGGCCTGCACCACAGCCCACTGCGCCTGCACCAGGGCCCAGCGCAGGAAGCCGCCCCCCAGGGCCATGAGCGCCCCCAGCAGCACCAGGGTGATCAGGCCGTCGGTGCGGCTGGCGAACAGCTCGCGCCGCAGGCGCCGGGCCAGGGCGGGCAGGCCGGTGCGGTCCATCAGCGTTCCCTCAGCTGCACCAGCTGGTTGAGGCCGTTCATCAGGGCCGAGATCAACAGATCCAGCACCAGGTAGGCCCCCAGCAGAATCAACATCACCTCCACGGCGCGGCCGCTCTGGTTGAGGGTTGTTTCGGCCACGGCATAGAGGTCGCTGTAGCCGCAGGCCACCGCCAGGGAGGAGTTTTTGGCCAGAGAGATGTATTGGCTGTTGAGGCCGGGCACGATCACCCGCAGGCCCTGGGGCAGCACGATGCGCCGCAGGGTCTGCAGGGGCATGAACCCCAGGGAGCGGGCCGCCTCCCACTGCCCCTGGGGCACGGAGGCCACCCCGCCCCGCACCACCTCGGCGATGAAGGCACCGGTGTACACCACCAGGCCGGTGAGCAGGGCGCCGAACTCCACCGTGAGCCGCAGCGGCGCGTGCCACACGCCCCCCTCCAGGTGGGGCCCCGCCCAGGTGAGGTGCAGCGGATCGGTGAACCAGCCCAGGTAGAGCCCGGAGCGCGCCAGCACCAGGCCCGGCAGCTGCAGGGCATCACGGCCGTTGGGCAGCGCCAGGAACACCACGAAATACCAAAACACCAGCTGCAGCAGCAGCGGGATGTTGCGGATCAGCTCCACGTACACCCGCGCCAGGCGGCGCAGCAGGCCGTTGCTGCTGAAGGAGGCGGTGCCCACCAGGGTGCCCAGCAGCGTGGCCCCCACCAGGCCGGCCAGCACCACCCGCAGGGTGTTGGCCAAGCCCGCCAGCAGGGCCCTCCAGTAGGGGAGGCTGGCGTCGTAGGGCAGCAGGGTTTCGGAGATGTCGAAGCCGGCCGGGTTGCCCAGCCAGCGCCAGCTCAACAGCAGCCCGGCGGCGGTGAGGTTGCGCACCAGGTTGCCCAGCAGAAACGCCACCACCACCAGCACCGCCAGGGCCACGGCGCCCTGCACGATCCAGGGGATCCAGCGCCGATCCCGCCACCAGGGAGTCGCGGTGGATGGGGTTGCCGCCGCCATCAACGGAACGGCGGGGCGTAGATCAGGCCGCCCTGGTTCCACTGGCGGTTGAGGCCGCGCTCCAGCTTGAGCATCGAACCGGCACCCACGTTGCGCTCGAAGATCTCGCCGTAGTTGCCCACCGCCTTGAGGGCCAGCACCACGAAGTTAGCGGGCAGGCCCAGCTGTTTGCCGAAGTCGCCCTCCACGCCGAGGAAGCGGCGCAGGTCGGCCAGGTTGGTGTTGGCCTTGGCCTCAGCCACCTTGGCGTCGACATTGGCCTGGGTGATGCCGAGCTCCTCGGCCTGCATCAGGCCATGGATGATCCAGCGCACCGCATCGGCCCAAGCGGGGTCGGCGTTCACGGTGGCGGGGCTGAGCGGTTCCTTGCTCAACACCTCCGGCAGCAAGGTGTGGGCGGCGGGGTCGGGGAAGCTGGTGCGCTTGCCCGCCAGCTGCGAGCGGTCGCTGGTGACCGCCACGCAGCGGCCCTGCAGGTAGGCGGCGTAGGTCTGGTCGCCGGTCTGGAAGCGCAGGGGGGTGTAGGGGGCCTTGATCTCGCGCATGCGATCGGCCAGGTTGAGCTCGGTGGTGGTGCCGCTCTCCACGCAGATCGGTTGGCCCGCCAGATCTTTCAGGGTCTTGATGCCGCTGGCCTTGGGGGTCATGACCCCTTGACCGTCGTAGAACACCGTG
>JBIKKZ010000163.1:0-4460 GCA_044360095.1 Vulcanococcus sp.
CACCCACCCCCAGGTAGAGGCCCACCTTCCACCAGAACAGCGGGTTCTCGGTGTAGAAGTCGCTGTTCTGGCCGAAGTAGAGCACCCGCAGGATGCCGCTCACCAGCAGGGCCAGGGCCGCCAGGCCGTACACCACATCGGTGATCACCATCAAGGTGGCGTCCTGCTTGCTGGGGTTGGGCTGGATCAACCGCCGCTCCAGCACCAGGGCCCCGAAGCACACCATGAAGCTGAGGTAGTGCACGTAGGCCACCCCGGCCCGGGGCAGCACGGCGGACACATCAGCAAGCAGGGCCGCGGTTGCGGTCATGGCGGGGCTTCTCGGTCGCACGACCGTAGCGAGCGGGCCCGCCGGCCGTCGTCACCGGGAACACCGCCTTTCAATGTGGAAGCAAATGCCGTGATTGTGATGGCAATCTGCAGTTGCGAATAAATACCGAATTCGCGAAGCAAAAGTGAAAGTTGGAAGCCTTTTGGTGGCTTTCCTTTGAGAGCGAAAAAGACCCTAGGTTCGAGACAGCGGCAACGGATCAACATGGCTAGTTCGCTGAGTGCCTTCCTTGGGGAAATCGGGCGCCATCAGCTGCTCACGCCGGAGCAGGAATTGATGCTGGGCCGCAAGGTACAAGCCATGGTGGTGCTGCAGGAGCGCTGCACCATGGCTGGTGGCGTGGGTGACGCCTGCGACTACAACGACATCGAGAAGCGCACCATGCGCGTGGGTGAGCGGGCCAAGGATCAGATGATCACCGCCAACCTGCGCCTGGTGGTGAATCTGGCCAAGCGCTACCAGGGCAAGGGGTTGGATCTGCTGGATCTGATTCAGGAGGGCACCCTTGGCCTCACCCGCGCGGTGGAGAAGTACGACCCCACCCGCGGGCACCGCTTCAGCACCTATGCCTATTGGTGGATTCGCCAGGGCCTCAACCGCGCCCTCTCCACCCAAAGCCGCACCATTCGCATTCCGGTGAATGTGAACGAAAAGCTCACCCGGTTGCGGGCGGCGAAGGCCCGGTTGCTGCAGCGCAATGGCATCCTTCCTAATGCCAAACAGCTGGCGGTGGCGTTGGATCTGCCGTTGGAGGAGGTGGAGGAGCTGTTGGGCTGTGAATTGCGCAGTGTCACCGTCAGCTTGCAGGGGGTGGTGAAGTCGAAATCCGATCCCACCGAGTTGGTGGATGTGCTGCCCAGCGATGAACTGCCGCCGATGGAGCGCTGCGAGCTGGCGGAGCGCAACGCGGCCGTGTGGAAGCTGCTGGATCAGTCGAATCTGACCCCCAAGGAGCGCACCGTGGTGATGCTGCGCTTTGGCCTCGATGGCAGCAACGAATGGCGCACCCTGGCGGAGGTGGCCCGTTTGTTGGGGTGCAGCCGGGAGTATTGCCGCCAGGTGGTGCAGCGGGCCCTGCGCAAATTGCGCAAGGCCGGCATCCAGAGCGGCCTGGTGGAGGTGGGCTGAAGCCCACCCGCCCATGGGTGAAGACCCCATTGATGCGGAGGTGATCTCCAGCACCACGGTGGATGAGGGGGGCCTGCGGCGTCTGCTGCGCCGGGCCGGCCGCACCATCGCCCGCCCCGCCCTCGAGTGCCTGGAGCTGTTGCGGGATCCGGCCACGCCGGCGCCGGTGAAGCTCACCGTGCTGGCGGCCCTCACCTACCTGTTGGTGCCCCTCGATCTGGTGCCCGACTTCATCCCCGCGGCGGGCTTCAGCGACGACCTGGTGGCCCTGACCACCCTGCTGGGGATGTGCGGCACCCACATCACCCCGGCCATCCGCCAGCGGGCACAGCGCAAACTGGATGCCTGGTTCCCCCCAGGGCGCTGATGGCCACCCTTTCCCCCGACCAACTCGAGGACCTGCAGGGCTTCATCAAAGACTGGTTGCGCCACACCGGTCGCACCCAGGCCGACCTGCGCCGGGCCCTGCGGGCCAGTTCGATCCGCATGCCGGTGCTGCTGGAGGAGCTGCTGCGGGTGCACAACCGCGATGGCCTGGCGGGGCTGGCCCAACGCCTGTGTGAGATCGAGGCGCTCTGGCAGGGGGAAGAGGCGGGCGCCAGCGGCGATGGCCGCTTGCCACCGGCCCTCAACGATTCCTTCGGCCAGCTGGATTTGTTGCTGGAGGAAATCCGCCAGATCGCCCCAGACTCGCCAAAGTAGGGGTTGAATCGTCCACCCCAACCCCATGCGGCACCTGCCCGTTCCCATGTTGCCCGTTGGCCTGGGGGCCTCGGCGCTGGTGGCCCTGGCCACGGCTTCAGGATCGCCGGTGCTGGCCCAGGCGGGCAGCTACCTGCTCGGCCCAGGCAGCAATGTGGGCCCCTCCACCCGCGTGGTGCCCAAAAACTGCGTCACCGCCAAGGACGGAACCATCACCTGCGACACCCAGATCGTGAATCCCCCAGGTGACACGCCGGCCAAGCCCATCTACGAACCGTTCAACAACTGACCCGCAGACCCGCCGCCGTGTTGAGCGACCAAGCCTTTCTGCGGGGCATCACCCGCTTCGAGCGCAGCCTGGCCAAGGTGCTCTCGCTGCTGCTCACCGTGGTGCTGGTGGTGGCCGCCCTGCAGCTGGCGTTGGGCCTGGGGGTCGACCTGCTGGATCTGCGGGTGGATTGGAGCGGTGAGGGGCTGATCCGCCTGCTCGACCAGGTGTTGGTGTTGCTGATCGCCCTGGAGGTGCTGCAAAACCTCACCGCCTACCTGCGCGACAACGTGGTGCAGATCGAGCTGGTGCTGGCCACGGCCCTCACGGCCGTGTCGCGCAAATTGATCGTGATGCCGCCCGGGGTGCAGAAAAACCCTTCCGATCTGCTGGGGCTGGGCTTTGCCGCCGTGGCCCTCGCCGCCTCCTACTGGTTGGTGCGCAACGCGCAGATCAACCGTCAGCCCCCCAGAACAGCGCCAACCACAGCGTGCCTGGATGGGGATCCGTCGCCACCACGCGATGGCGACGGTGGGGAGTGATCAGCAGGCTGTCGCCAACGCAGAGGTCGCGAACCTTGGCCTCATCGGCGAAGTGCAGTTGGGCACTGCCGCGCAACACCACCAGCCACTCGTGTTCCCGCTGGTCGTACCAGAAGCCCTCCGGGCTGCTGGCTAGGCAGGAGTGAATGCGCTCCAGCCGCCAACCCGCGCCGCTGGCTAGCGGGTCGATCCGCTCGCTGCCCTCGGCGGGGCAGGGGCCGCTGAGCAGGTTGGTCTGATCGGCCAGCCGGGGGCTGATCAATTCAGCATCCCCCCAGCGCCGGCCGATCGCAAACCCGTGGCTGGCCGCCAGCTGCACCACCTCGTGGTGCTGGCTGCATTGGCGCAGGGCCTCCCGCAGTTCCGGCTGCTGCTCGCTCAGGGCCACAAAGGCATTGAGCTGCCTCACCGTTTCGAGGAATTGCTGCAGCTGCTCTTCGGCCATGGCCTCAGTTTGCCCGCAGCTGCTTGTGCATGCGGAAGCGCCGGAATGGCACCCCTTCGATCAGCAGGGCTTCCCGCCAGCTCACCCGCCAGCCTTCGGCGCTGAACAACGGTTGCGACAGCAGGCTGGCTTCGGTGCGCAGGTGGCTGCAGCCCGCGGCCAGGGCCTGCCGCTCGAGTGCCCGCAGCAGCTGGCGGGCGCGCCCCTGGCGTTGGCTGCGGGGGTGGCAGTAGAGCAGGGCGATGCGGTCGGCGGGATCACGCAAGCCGAAGGCTTCGGCGCGGCCGTCGGCAGCGCAGCTCACCAGCCCCTGGCCCCGCTGCAGGCTGCCGCGCAGTTGATCGGCCCAGCGGCTCCAGGCCCGGCATTGCGCCGCTGAGTAGAGCGCTGGCTCCGCATGCTGCACCGCTTCGAGATAAATCTCGCGCAGGGCATCGTGATCAGCGGGTTGCACGGGTCGCAGGCCATGCGTTTTCAGGTCAGCCTGCATGCCGGTCCGCCTCAGTGTGCAGAGATCGTGCATCCATTTTCACGGGATTGTCACGGGATTGGCATCGGATTGCCATGGTCATGGTGGCTGGCATGTTGTATGTTCAACGTGTTGGTTGATAAGAGCTGCTCCGCAATGCTCACCGGATCTGAACTGCTGGCCAAGGTCAAAGAGCTTGGCGATGTGGGCAAATCGGAAATTGTCCGCTCCTGCGGCTACGTGTCATCCAAGAAGGATGGTGGCGAGCGCCTGAATTTCACGGCCTTCTACGAAGCCCTCCTGGAAGCCAAGGGTGTTGAGCTCTCCGGCGGCGGCAAGGTGGGCAAAGGCGGCCGCAAGCTGAGCTACAGCGCCACCGTGCAGGGCAATGGCAACCTGCTGATCGGCAAGGCCTATACCGCCCTGCTCGATCTTCAGCCCGGCGACGAGTTTGAAATCAAACTCGGCCGCAAGCAGATTCGTCTGATCCCCGTGGGATCCAGCGAGGAAGACGAAGAGTGATCTGCGGCTTGGGGTTTACCCCAAGCTCACGCACACCACATCCGTCTGTGGAT
>JBIKKZ010000164.1:0-4451 GCA_044360095.1 Vulcanococcus sp.
GAGGGCCACGAGGCCGTGGCGCGCACGATCCGCTCGGTGTTCGCGTTGGCGGATGAAGCCAACGACCAACCAACCGCCGACCTGCTCACCCAGCGGCTGCAGATCCACGAAAAAACCGCCTGGATGTTGCGCAGCCTCCTGGAGGGCTGAGCCCCAGCCTCACCGCTGCGGTTGAGCGGGTTGGCGCCCCTGGCAGCTGCGGCACAGCCCGAAGAATTCCAGGGTGTGAAACAGCATCCGGAAGCCCTCGGCATGGTCGCCATGGAGCTGCACCTCGTGCATCGGGCACTGCTCCAGCACCAGGGTGGTGCCGCAATCCACGCAGGTGAGGTGGTGCTCGTCGCGCTCCACCGGGGCGAACAGCGCCTCGCCGCTGGGCAGGTGGCGGCAGCGGATCAGGCCGCGCTGCTGCAGCTGGCGCAGGTGCCGGTACACGGTGGCCAGCCCCATCGGCAGGGGGCCCTGCCGCAGCAGGGCGTGCAGGTCTTGCCCGGAGAGTTCCCGATCCGCCAGGCGCAGCTGCTCCAGCAACAGCTGCTGACGATCGCTGGGGGCGGCAACCTGGGGAGGCATGGCCGGGTGCATGGGGCAGGGCCCTGATCCTATGGAGCGCCTTTGGTTGTTGTTGCCCTGGGCCCTGGCCCTAGCTGGGGTTGAGCCAGAGGGCCTGGCGCGCCGGTTTGGGCAGGGCCCGCAGTTGCAATGAACCGGCGTCGATCAACACCGGTTGGGGCTCCCGGGCCCCCCGGGCCCGCAGGGTGAGCAGCAGTTGCCGGCGGGTGGGGTCGTAGAGCACGGGGCTGCCCGGTTCGGGCTCCCACCCCGCCAGGCTGCGGCGCCGCAGGGGCTGGCCACTGCGGCCAAGCTCCAGCAGCTCGGTGCGGGCACTGGCGCGCCAATCGCTGAGCAGCAGCCAGCTGCGCTCGCCGCCCCGTTCGCAGGCGCTGCCGAGCACGGCCTCCTCGCCCAGCCAGAGTGTTTTGGGGGGTTGGCCCGGCTCCACCAGCTCCAGGGAGCGGCGGTAGTCGGGCCAATGCCGCACCAGCAGGGCCCGGCCGCTGCGGGGGCAGAAGCTGCTGAGGTCGCGGCTGCCCGGCAGCAGCTGCCGCCGCGGGGGGCGCCCCGGCAGCTGCCGCAGGCCCAGGCCCTCCAGTTCTGGCACCACCAGCCCACCGCCCTCCGGCAGCAGTTGCATCGGGCCGGAGGCCTCCAGGGCCAGCCGTTGCTCGCCGCCGCCCCGGGGCCAGAGGCTGGTGGTGGCGCGGCCCAGGGCGCGGCTGCTCCATTGGGCCAGCAGGTCGCCGTGGCGGTTGCTGCTGAGGTGGGCGAACAGCAGCGGCTCCGGCAGCAGCGTCCGCAGGGCCCCGGCCTCGGGATCCACCCGGGGGAGAGGCCGTTGTCCGGCAGGGCGCAGGGCGCTGGGCCTCAGGGGCAGCAGCCACAGCCGATCTCCCGCCACCAGGGCCACCCCGGAGCCATCCCCCAGGGGGCGCAGGGCGGAGATGCGCTGGAACACCGGTGTCAACGGCAGCCAGCGCCCATCGCGGCCTTGCAGTTGCAGTTGCTCACCCTTGCCCACCGGTGTGACCACCAGCAACCAGGGCCGGGGGTCCCAGAGCCAGCGCTGGGGGGTGAGCGCCAGGCCGCGGCGATCCCGCCCGCGCAGCAGCAGTTGGATGGGGCCCAGGATTGGCTGCTGGCCCTCCAGCAGCAACCGCAACGGGTTGCCCTCCCCCAGCCATTGGTGGGCCCGGCGGGGATCCAGCTGGCTCTGGGCGGCCAGGCTGGCGCGGGCCATCGGGCGGCTGAACAGCAGATCCAGGGCGGCCGGCCCCGAACTGGCGGAGCTCGACTGCAGCTCAAGCACCCGCGGAGGCCGGCGCAGCAGCAGCTGTTGTTGCAGCAGCGCCAGGGCCAGTCCGCCCCCCAGCAGCAGCGCCCAGGGCCGGGTCAAGGTTCCAGGGGCCTGGCCGGCCGCGCGATCGGCCGCAGGCGCTCCACCAGCACCACGCTGCGGGGGCTGCCCCTGTGGCGCTCCACCCCCATGCGGCCCTCCAGGGCGAGCCACTGATCCGGTTGGGGTTGGTAGCCAGGCGGCCAGCGCACCGGCAGGCCAATCGGTGTGGCGTCCGCCAGGCAGCAGCGCACCAGCAGCCGCCCCAGCTGGGGGCGATCGCCCGGCTGGGGCAGCACGAAACCGCTGATGCGCACGGGATCACCGGCGTAGAGCTGCGGGTCCGGTTGGCTGCGCAGCAGGCGCACCCAGTCGGTGAGGCTGCGCTGGCCCGGGGGGAGCTGGAAGTCGAGCTCCAGATCGGTGCCCAGGTCGCTGCTGCGGTTGGAGGCCAGGTCGCTAAACGAGGGGTTGGGGGGGATCAGCAGCACCGCCAGGGCCACCACCGCCGCCAGCAGCCAGCTGCGCCTCCAGCCGGGCCGTGTGCCCCGTTGCAGCGCCTGCTGCAGCCCCAGGGCCAGCAACACCACTCCGCTCGAGGCCACCAGGGGGTGGAACAGGCCACGCAGCAACAGCTCCAGGCGGCCGCTGAGGCTGCTGCCCAGCAGCACCGCCCCCCAGAGGGCCAGGGTTAAGCCGCGGATCAGGGCAGGCATCACAGCAGCGCCAGGTTGACCCATTGCCCCAGCAGCAGCACCACCACGCCGGATGTGGCGGCGGTGAGGGCGATGGCCCGGGGCCGCAGCACCACACCGAACAGCCCCAGCAGTTTGAGGTCGACCACGGGGCCCAGCACCAGGAACGCCAGCAGGGCCCCGGGGGTGATCTGGGCCGCGAAGCCCAGGGCCAGGAAGGCATCCACGCTCGAGCACACCGACACCACCACCGCCAGCAGCATCAGGCTGAGCACCGAGAGGGTGGGGCTGGAGCCCACCGCCAGCAGCCAGGCCCGCGGCAGCAGGGTCTGCACCAGGGCGGCGATGGCACAACCCAGCACCAGCAGGCTGGCCAGATCAAGAAATTCGCGGCTGCTGTGCTCCAGCACGCTGCTCCAGCTGGGCCGTGGTGTCTGGGTGGTGATGCCGGTCGCCGCCGGCTCAGCCCCCACCAGCCCGGAGCGCCGCTCCAGCAGCCCCACCACCGCCAGCGGCTGGCCCAGCCGCCGCTCCTCCAGCAGCGCCGGCTCCAGGAGTTCCCCCTCGGGCAGTTGCTGCAGCACCGCCGCTAGGGCCAGCGCCAACAGCAGCGCCGCCAGCGGCCGGGCCGCCAGCAACCAGGGTTGGTGGGGGAAGGCGGCCCAGGTGCTGGCCAGCACGATTGGGTTGAGCACCGGCGCGGCAAACAGAAAACCCAGGGCCGTGCCCAGGGGGGCACCATCGGCCAGCAGCCGCCGCGCCACCGGCACGTTGCCGCATTCGCAGGCCGGCAGGGCAAACCCCAGGCCTGCCCCCACCAGTGGGCCCAGCAGGGGGTGTCGGGGCAGGCGCCGCAGCCAGCGGCCGCCGGGGCTGAGCCAGCGGGCCACGCCAGCGATCAGCACCCCGATCAGCAAAAACGGCAGGGCCTCCAGCAACAGGCCCTGGAAGATGGCCCAGGCGGTGGCCAGCCGGTTCAAGCGGGTGCTGGGCGGTTCAGCCCATCATCGCTGGGCCTGGAGCGGCTGGGGTTTGATCGCGTCGGGGGTGCCGCCGATGTTGCGGATGCTGGGCAGCTGCGGCAAGGGCGTCGCCTCGTCCTGCACCAGGGATCCCAGCAGCTCCGGTCGGTTGGATTCGAAGTGCAGATGGGGGCCGCTGCTCCAGATGCCGGTGTTGCCGCAGCTGCCGATCAGATCGCCGCGCCGGTAGCTGCCGGGGGCGCTGGCTTTCTCCAGGTGGCTGTAGCTGGTGCGCAGGCCGTCGGCGCCGTTCAGCACAAAGGTGATGCCGTGGGTGAGGCTGCGTTCCTGGTGGCCCCGCCCGTCGTGGGCGGCCCGCACCGGGGTGCCGGGGATGCAGGCAATGTCGATGGCGGGATGGCCGGGCCGCACCCCCTGGGTGATCACCCCGGGCATGGGGTGCAGCAGTTGCAAGGCTGGGATCAGGATGGCGACGGGCAAGACCGCTGTTGCAACAGAAAGTGGAAGCGAATCTTAAATTACGACACGTGGGACGCGTCCGTCGTCTATGCGACTGGCTTGGCGGCTGGGCCCTGGCGGCCCTGGTGCCATCGCTAGAGCTTGGTTTGGTTGCTGGGTCAGAACGACTTTCTGATTGACCCAATCAGGCCCGTTTCTTGATCATTTCTGATCCTTGGATGTTGGATGTGGGCTGAACTACATTTCAGCGCTGCATTGGTCGACGCAGGGGGAGAATCTCGTCCAGAATTTGCCCTTCATTTTTCCCAGGACTGATTGATGGCGCTGCAACTGGGCGACACCGTGCCCGACTTCACCCAGAACTCCCAGCTGGGTCCGATCAACCTCTACGACTTCGCCGGCGACAGCTGGGTGGTGCTG
>JBIKKZ010000165.1:0-4405 GCA_044360095.1 Vulcanococcus sp.
ACGGCGGCCCGAGCGGTTGTGTCATTGGGCACGGTTGCGGCGCGCCGGTCAGCATCCGCCGACGCCAGCGCCGACGCCGACGCCACCGGAGCCCCATCGAAACAGGGCGGTAAGATCGCCGCGCTCCAACCGGTGTGCGTGTCCCGCAGCCGATCGGCCCCCTGGAGCGCTTCGTTTCTTTGCCCGCAAGCACCCCCAGGCGACGCACCACAGCGGTGCAGATCACGGGCACCGACCTGGGGTTCAGCGCCAGTGGCACGCCCCTGGATGAGCTGCATCCCTCGGCGGCCAGCTGTGTGATCACCACCGACAGCGAGGCACGGCTGGTGAGCCAGGCCAGCGCGGTGGAGTCGATCGAGCTGCGCACCTATGTGTTTCTCGATTCCCTGCAGCCCCAGCTGGCG
Organism: Vulcanococcus sp.; assembly: GCA_044360095.1. Taxonomy (GTDB): domain Bacteria; phylum Cyanobacteriota; class Cyanobacteriia; order PCC-6307; family Cyanobiaceae; genus Vulcanococcus. The sequence goes on from JBIKKZ010000165.1 coordinate 405, forward strand.
GCCTACATGGGCACCGTGAGCCAGGGCTTCCTGCCGATCCCGGGGGACGCCTGCCTCTGGTTGGAGGTGTCCCCCGGCATGGCGGTGCACCGCGTCACCGACATCTCGCTCAAGGCCAGCACGGTGCGGCTCGGGCAGATGGTGGTGGAGCGGGCCTTTGGCTCCCTGGCGCTCTACCACCGCGACCAGAGCAACGTGCTCCACTCCGGCGATGTGGTGCTGGAGGCGATCGGCAGCCGCGTGGAGCAGCGCACCCGCTGCAGTGTCACCTGGACGGAGATCATCCGTGCCATCACCCCCGACCACGCGGTGCTGATCAACCGCCAGAACCGACGCGGCTCGATGATTCAGTCGGGAATGAGCATGTTCATCCTCGAAACCGAGCCCGCCGGCTACGTGCTGCTGGCGGCCAACGAAGCCGAGAAGGCCAGCAACATCACCGTGGTGGATGTGAAGGCGGTGGGTGCCTTCGGCCGGCTCACCTTGGCGGGCTGGGAAGGGGATGTGGAGGAGGCAGCCGCCGCCGCCATGCGCTCGGTGGAGCTGATCAACCGGCGCGCCCGATCCTGAGCAGGCGCTTCAACTCCGGGGCCAGGGCGCGGGCCGCCTTGCCACGCGACCCCAGCTTGTGGCGCAGGTGCGGCGGCATCTGGGCGTAGGTCATGCCCGCTTCGCGCACCCAGAAGAGCGGGTCGTAACCACCGCCTTCCCCCTCGGGGGCCAGCAGGATCTCACCGCGGCAGATGCCCTGGGCCTCCAGCACCGGCTCCGCCTTGGGGTTGGCTAGCACCATGGCGCTGTTGAAGCTGGCGCTGCGGTAGGGGCTCTCCCCCAACTCCCGCAGCAACCGGTCCATCCGCTCTGAATCGGTGGCGGCGTAGCGGGCGGAATAGAGCCCCGGTTCTCCGCCCAGGGCATCCACCTCCAGGCCCGAATCGTCCGCCAGGGTCCACTGGCCGGTGAGGCGAGCCACCGCGGTGGCCTTGAGGCGGGCATTCTCCAGATAGGTGCTGCCGGTTTCCTCGATCTCCAGCCCCTCGGGCTGGCGGCGCACCTCCAGGGGCACGGCATCGAGCATCGCCGTGATCTCTGCCACCTTGTGGGCGTTGCCGCTGGCGATCACCAACACGGGTGTGTTGGAAGCGTTGAACCGGTGGTGCATCCGGACCGGCTCCGCCGCAGGGGACCCATTGTGCCGGTTGGGGGCGCCCACCAAGGGTGTGAGGCAGGTTGGGTTGAACATTCCACCCCCCGAACAAGTCCAGGGGCTTCCTGCCTCGCGAAAAACCGTAGGGAGGGCGTCCGAAGGCGGCAAGCCCATGCGCTGAGATGTGTGCAGCCGGCAACAGACCTGCACCGCAGACCTAGCTTGCCAACGCGGAACAGCCCCAGCAGGAATGGACACCAGTTTGGTTCTGCAGAACCTGCTCACCCCACCGGTTCTGTTCTTTTTCCTGGGGGTGATTGCGGTGCTGGTGCGCTCGGATCTGGAGATCCCGGCGCCGCTGCCGAAGCTCTTTTCGCTCTATCTGTTGCTAGCGATCGGCTTCAAGGGCGGCCTGGAGCTGCAGCACAGCGGCATCAGTGGCCCCGTGCTGCCCACCATCGCCGCGGCGGTGGGGATGTCGCTGGCGGTACCGCTGGTGAGTTTTGCGGTGCTGCGGTTGAAGCTCGATGGCTTCAACGCCGCCGCCATCGCCGCCACCTACGGCTCCATCAGCGCCGTGACCTTCATCACCGCCGAGAGCTTCCTGGAGACCCAGAAGCTGCCCCACGACGGCTTCATGGTGGCGGCCCTGGCCCTGATGGAATCGCCGGCGATCATCGTGGGGCTGCTGCTGGTGAAGCTGGCCAGCACCCAACAACGGCCCGACAACGGCCGCATGCGCTGGGGGGCTGTGCTGCACGAGGCCATGCTCAACGGCTCGGTGTACCTGCTGGTGGGAAGCCTGCTGATCGGCTACCTGTCAGCGGCCAACAGCCCCCAGAGCGTGGAGAAGATGCTGCCCTTCACCGACAAGTTTTTCTACGGCTCCCTCAGCTTCTTTCTGCTCGACATGGGCATCGTGGCCGCCCAGCGCCTGGCCGACCTGCGGCGGGCCGGCGGCTTCCTGATCGGTTTCTCGGTGCTGATGCCCCTGTTCAACGCCGTGGTGGGGGCGTTGATCGCCCGGGGGCTGGGGCTGGGTCCCGGCAATGCCCTGTTGTTTGTGGTGCTGTGCGCCAGCGCCTCCTACATCGCCGTGCCTGCCGCCATGCGCATGACCGTGCCGGAGGCCAACCCCAGCTACTACATCTCCACGGCCCTGGGGCTCACCTTTCCCTTCAACATCATTGTGGGAATTCCGCTCTACATGGCGCTGGTGAACAAACTGGTGACACCCGCGGGTTGATCGGATGAAACGCCTGGATCTGATCATCAGCGAGCGGGAACTGGATTCCGTGCTCAAGGCCATCGATGCCGCCGGTTCGCCGGGCTACACGGTGATGAAGCACGTCACAGGCAAAGGGCCCCATGGGTCGGTGTCGGAGGCCATGGACTTCAGCGGCCTCGGCGCCAACGCCCACGTGATCGTGTTTTGCCAGCCGGAGGTGCTGGATCGGCTGCGCCAGGGCATCCAACCGCTGCTGGGTTACTACGGTGGCGTGGCGTACGTGTCGGACGCAGAACCCCTGTGAGGGCGGTGGCAACGGCGACGTTTTGGGGCTGGATCATCGAACCAAGACAACAGCAACTCCAAAGTTTTGTGATGCACTGATCAGCTGCGGTTATGAGTGACTGCGCAGACGGTGATGGCACAAACGCCCCAAAACGCTTGACGGGGGGCTTGCTGCGAGAGCAAGGTTGCAGGCGAACATTCCACCCCTCCTCCAGGAGCAGGTAATGGCTAACGAAACCATGGGCATCGCCCTCGGCATGATTGAAACCCGGGGCCTGGTTCCCGCGATTGAAGCGGCTGATGCCATGACCAAGGCCGCCGAAGTGCGCCTGATTGGTCGCGAGTTCGTCGGCGGCGGTTACGTGACCGTGCTGGTGCGCGGCGAAACCGGTGCTGTGAACGCTGCCGTTCGCGCCGGCGCTGACGCCTGCGAGCGTGTGGGCGACGGCCTGGTGGCTGCCCACATCATTGCCCGCCCCCACCGTGAAGTGGAGCCTGCTCTGAACAGCAGCGCCGGCTTCGTTGGTTCGAAGGACTGAGGTCTGAGCCGCGACCCTGAAGGCCGCGCTCCCCTCTAAATCTTTTTCCCTCGACCCAACCGGAGATTCTCCATGGCTAAGAAGTACGACGCAGGGGTAAAGGAGTACCGGGACACGTACTGGACTCCTGATTACGTCCCCCTCGACACCGACCTGCTGGCTTGCTTTAAGTGCACCGGCCAGGAAGGTGTGCCCAAGGAAGAAGTGGCTGCCGCCGTGGCCGCTGAGTCCTCCACCGGCACATGGTCCACCGTGTGGTCCGAGCTCCTCACCGACCTCGACTTCTACAAGGGCCGTTGCTACCGCATCGAAGACGTTCCTGGCGACAAGGAATCCTTCTATGCGTTCATCGCCTATCCCCTCGACCTGTTTGAAGAGGGTTCCGTCACCAACGTGCTGACCTCCCTGGTCGGCAACGTGTTCGGTTTCAAGGCCCTGCGCCACCTGCGTCTGGAAGACATCCGCTTCCCGATGGCGTTCATCAAGACCTGCATGGGTCCTCCGAATGGCATCGTGGTCGAGCGCGACCGGATGAACAAGTACGGCCGTCCCCTGCTGGGTTGCACCATCAAGCCGAAGCTCGGCCTGAGCGGCAAGAACTACGGCCGGGTGGTGTACGAGTGCCTGCGCGGCGGTCTCGACTTCACCAAGGACGACGAGAACATCAACTCGCAGCCCTTCCAGCGCTGGCAGAACCGTTTCGAGTTCGTGGCCGAAGCTGTGAAGTCCGCCGAGATGGAAACCGGCGAGCGCAAGGGTCACTACCTGAACGTGACCGCTGCCACCCCGGAAGACATGTATG
>JBIKKZ010000166.1:0-4377 GCA_044360095.1 Vulcanococcus sp.
CTGCCCTCGGAGCCCTGGATCCTGCTGATTTGGTTGTTGGGGGGGCTCTATGCCCTGCTGGGGGCCTGCTGCATCGCCGAGCTAGCCGCCGCCCTGCCGCGGGCCGGGGGTTGGTACGTGTATGCAAACGCCGCCTTTGGGCGCCGCGCCGGCCTGGTGGTGGGCTGGTGCGACTGGCTGGCCCACTGCATCGGCCTGGCCTGGGTGGCCACCACCCTCGGGGATTACCTGGCCCCGCTTTGCGGGTTGAACCCGCAGCTCACGGCCATCGGCACCCTGCTGCTCTTCAGCGGCATCCAGCTGCTGGGCGTGCGGGCGGGTGGCACCAGTCAGGAACTCTTAAGCCTGGCCAAAGCCCTGGCCTTCATCGCCCTCGTGATGGGCTGTTTTCTGCTGCCCCAGCCAATTCCCATGGAGGGGCCCAATGAGCTGATTGACCCAGACACCAGCCTTGTGGTGCCCATTGTTCTGGCGCTGCAAGGCGTGATCAGCACCTTCGATGGCTGGGCGTCGCCCGTGTACTTCGCGGAGGAATTCGAACACCCCGCCCAGGATCTGCCGCGCTCGCTGATCGGCGGGGTGGTGACGGTGCTGGTGTTGTACCTGCTGATCAACGGCGCCCTCCTGCGCGTGTTGCCGCTTGGGGTTCTGGCGCAATCCACCCTTCCCGCCGCCGATGCCGCCGCCCTGCTGCTCGGCCGCCGGGGCGAGCTGGTGATCACGGCCATCGCCCTGGTGGCCTTGCTGGGCCTGATCAACACCGTGGTGATGGCGGCTCCCCGAATCCTCTACGGGCTGGGACGCGATGGGCTGCTGCCTGCCGCCACGGCCCGGGTGAGCCAGGGGGGGACCCCCACCACAGCCCTGCTGATCACCATGGCCACCAGCGTGCTGCTGGTGCTGGCCGGATCGTTTGAGCGCCTGTTGGGGATCGGAGCCTTTCTGTATGTGCTGCTTCCCCTCAGTGGTCTGGCGGCCTTGATCCAGCTGCGGCTGGATCAACCCGATCTGCAGCGGCCCTTCCGCTGTTGGGGCTATCCCCTGACGCCCCTGCTGGTGGGATTGGTGTCGCTGGGCTTTCTGGCGGGATCGCTGCTCAGCGATCCGGGCAACAGCCTGCTGGCCCTCGGCATCGCCGCCACCGGGGCCCTCGCGGCCCTACTCAGGCCGCAACCGGCTCCGCTTGCATGAGCCGCCAGGCCTCCAGCAGCCCCGTTGGGGTGCCCAGATTGCCGGGGTAGGTGATGACGGGCAGGTCAGAGGCCAGCACCAGGGAGAGGCCCGGCATCAGCTGCCCCTGCAATTCCACCTGATCGCACTGCAGGCCCTGCTCCAGCAGCGTGTGGCTGGTGATTCCTCCCTTGCTGATCACGTAGCCCAGCTGCGGTGCCAGGGCGCCCACCAACCGGGCCATCAACGCCGCCAGCGCCAGCCCCAGGCGGCGACGGTCCGCCTCAGATCCAAGGCTCAGCTCACCGCGACTGGTGTACAGCACCGGTGTGGTGCCGGCCCGCAGCCGCTCCTGCAGCTGCTCCAGCCACTCCGCCTCCATCCAATCTGTCTCCGCAGCCTCAGCCAAGCGCGCCACCGGCAGCTCCAGCCCCGCACAAGCGCTCTGCTGCAACAACCGCTCCAGCTGCGCATCCGCCAGGGGCACGTGGGAGCCCACCAGCACCAGCCCCGGCAGGGGTTGGCCCAAGGCATCGCGGCGCCGCAACGCCGCCAGCCCCTCAGCGCTGAAGGGCTGGGGCGGCAGCGGCACGAGGCCATTGATCAAGCTGGCGGCGCACTGGGCCGTGAAGCGCCGGCCCTGGCGGCTGAGGTTGTGGATGGCCGTTCCGAGGGCCTGCAGCTGCTCAATCCGCTGGCCATCCACCGCCACCACACAGCCACGGGGCAGGGCCTGCAGGCGATGCGCCAGGTCTAATGCCGCATCCAGGTCCGCCCCCGTGAGCCGGGGCACCGAGGCCGCCGGGATCCGCCCGCCACTTTTCTGCTCCACCCAGGCGGGCAAGTGGCTGGTGCTGTAGCCGAACAGGCGATCCCGGGCAAAGGGGGTGGTGTGCACCGGCTGGCCATCCAACAGATGCACGCCGTCCACGGTGGTGCGGCCGCCCGGCAAAAACGCCGGCGCCAAGAAGGTGGCGTCAAAGGGACCCAGCTCCTCGTTGAGCACCTCCACCTCCAGGGGGAAGTGGCCCCGCAGGGTGGAGTCGCCGCGGCTCACCACCATCCAGCGATCCAGATGCCCCTCCGCCTGGGCCCACGCCAGTGCGGGTTTCAGGGCCCTGCAGATCTCACGCACCCGGGCGCGGGCCGCATCCGCGCCGAGGGCCCGGGTGTTGGCGAGCACGAACAGCAGCGGCGAGGGGTGGGCCAGGCCCCCCCGCAGGCTGCTGGCATCCCAGCGCAGCAGCAGCGGACAGCTGTGCACGGTCTGCGACCCGGTGGGGTCGTCATCCAGCACGATCAGCTTGAACCGCTCCGCCATGGCACCATCGTGCCGTGATCTGCCCTGAGCCCAGCGCGCTGCAGGAGCTGGTGCAGGATCTGCACCGGCAGGCCACCCCGTGGCTGCCCAGCGGCCTGGGCAGCCGCCTGCGGTGGACAGCCCCCGTGCTGCCGGCCCCCGGGGAACCCAAGCCGCTGGTGGTGAGCACCCGCCGTCTGGATCAGCTGCTGGAGCTGCGCCGCGGCGATTTCACCGTGACCGTGCAGGCCGGCCTGCCCCTGGCCGCGCTGCAGGGGGCCCTGGCGGAGGCCCAGCAGTGGCTGGCGGTGGACTGGCCCTGGGGCAGCGGCCCCGGCGGGGAAGCCAGCGGCAGCGTTGGCGGCCTGGTGGCCCGGGGCCTGGCGGGGGGATTGCGGCAGCGGCACCTGGGGGTGCGCGACCAGCTGATCGGCATCAGCGTGATGCGGGCCGACGGCACCATCGCCAAAGCCGGGGGCCAGGTGGTGAAAAACGTGGCCGGCTACGACCTGATGCGGCTGCTCTGCGGCAGCTGGGGCAGCCTCGGACTGATCACCGAACTCACCCTGCGCACCCTGCCGCGGCCCCGCCAGCGCGGCGGACTGCTGGTGCAGGGCAACGCCGAAGCGTTGGAGCCCTGGCGCCAGCTGTGCCTGGGAGCCGCGCTGCAGCCCCAACGGCTCGACTGGTGGAGCCCGGCCCTCGCCGGCGATGGCCATCCGGCCCTGCTGCTCGCCCTGGCCAGCATCAGCAGCTCCGCCCTCAACGAACAACTGCAGCAGCTGGCTGCAGCCGCGAGGGACCAGGGCCTCGCAGTGCAGCCGCTGCCCGCAGACGAACTGGAGGCCCTGGAGAGCCGTGGCTGGGGGGCCGATGCCCAGCCGGGCGGGCAGGGCAATGGCTGGCTGCTGCAGCTGGGGGTGTTGCCGGCACAAGCCGTGTCCCTGCTGGCGGATCTCGAGCGGCTCGGCCTGGCCTGCAGCCTGGCGGCCGGCCGCGGCCTGGGCCTGGCCTGGGCCCCGGGGCCAACCCTTGCCGCCCCACAGGTGCAACAGCTGCGCAGCCATTGCCAAGCCCTGGGGGGCGTGCTGATCGTGTTGTGCCAACCGCAACCGGCCGGCTCCGCATCAATTCCGGCCTGGGTGGACTCCCCGGCGCGCCCTTGGATTGAGGCGGTGAAACGGGAATTCGACCCACTCCAGCAGCTGGCCCGCGGCCGGCTGCCTGGGATTCAAGCCTGAATCCGATCGCCCTTGAGCAGGGCATACCGGCAGCGCAGCTGCTGGCGTTCGCCGGGTTGCAGCCATAGGCAGCGCTCACCGCCGGCCAACGCCCCGCGCGGCGCCGTCCAGGGCTCCAGGCACACCATCGGCCGGGGCGGATCGGTCCACACCACCGCCAGATCCAGGGGGGGCTCCGGAAGCAGCGCCACGGCGGTATCAAAGCCACGGTCCACCAAGCGCACGGCGGTGGTGGGGCCCGCCAACAGGTCGACGCCCTCAGGCAGGCGCCCCAGCTGCTCGGCGGTGGGGGCAGGGGTCATGGTGTGGTGGTTGAGGCAACCCTCGGGGAGCCCCTCCAGGGTTGCGTTGTCCAGGGAACTGACCTGGAAATAGGGGTGCAGCCCCAGCGAGAAGGGCATCGCTGCGGTGCCGCTGGCCAGCTGCTCCACCGTGGCGGTGACCGCCAGGGCCGAGGGGTGCAGCTCGTAGCGCAACTGCAACGCAAAGGGGAAGGGGTAGTGGGCCAGGGTGGCCTCGCTGTGGCGGAGGCTGAGCTTCACGCCGGAGCCGCCCTCGAGCGCCTGGAGCTGCCAGGGCAGATCCCGGGCAAAGCCGTGCTGGGCCATGGGAAAGCGGCCCTGGGGCAGCTCCAGCTGATCGCCGGGGAGGTTGCCGCAGATGGGG
>JBIKKZ010000167.1:0-4369 GCA_044360095.1 Vulcanococcus sp.
GGCCCGCTGCCCCTGAGGCGATCAACCCCCGGCGTTCGCGCCGGGGGTTTTTTGTTGCTGCTGCAGCCGCCGCTCCAGCAGCAACAGCCCCACCACCGTGGTGCAGCTCACCATCAGCACCAGGGCTGAAAACTGCACCCCATTGATGACCCCCGCCGCCAGGGCGGTGCTGGCGAACACCAACCCCGGCAGGCCCCGGGGCATCAGGCCGTAGACCACCTGCCAGCGGTCGATGCCGGCGCGACGATCGGCGGCGCTCACCCCCAGGCCGCAGAGCAGCTTTGAGGCCACCGCCAGCAGCAACAGCAGCAGCGCCAGCCCCCAGGCCTGGCTCTGCAGCAGGCTGGCCGCCTCAACGCGCATGCCCACGCTGATGAAGTAGAGGGGCAGGAACACCTCAGAGAGCACGCTCAGCAGCCCCCCCAGCCGTTGCGGTTCCGGGTGCAGGCGGTTGAGCAGCACGCCTCCCCACAGGGCGCCGAGCAGGGAGGTGAGGCCACTCACCTCGCCGATCCAGGCGCAGCCGATCAGCAGGGTTAGCACCGCCAGGGGGCTCTGGGGTGCGTCGCCACCGCGCCGCCGCCACCAGCCCGCCACCAGCAGGCTGAGGCCCGCCGCCGCCAGCCCCAGGGCCAGGCCCGGCCACCCGGGCCCTTGGTTCCAGCCGCTACCCCCCAGGGCCACCGAGAGGCTGAGCAGGCCGATGGCCGGCAGGTCGTCGAGCACCGACACCCCCACCAGCAGCCGGCCGGAGGGGGTGCGCAGGGCGCCGCGCTGGGCTAGCAGCCGCAGGGTCACGCCCGTGCCCGTGGCCGCCACACAGGCCAGGCACAGCAGCGCCGTGGCCGGCGCCATGCCGAACACCGCCACCAGCGGCAGGTAGCCCAGCAGCGGCGCGAGGCAGCTCAGGGCCACCAGCCGCAGGATCGTCCCGCGGCGGGAGGCCAGCAGATCGGCGCGCACCTCCAGGCCCACCTGGAAGAACAGCGTCAGCACCCCCAGCTCCGTGAGGCCGCTCACCGGCGCAATGGCGGCAAAGGGCAACAGCGTGTTGCCCAGCAGAAAGCCGATCAGCAGCTCCACCACAATCGCCGGCACCGCCCAGCGGGCCAGGCGGCCGGCGCTGAGGCGGGCCAGGGCCAGCCCCACCAGCAGGATCAACAGGGTGGTGAGAACGCTGGGGGATTGCAGGGGGCTGCCTCCGGCGGGCGCTAGGGCTGGCCTTCAGTTTGTTCGGCCTCGCCTGGGGCGCCAGGCGCCGGCGGGTCCATGCGGGCCCCCAGCGCTTTGCAGGCGCTGATTGGGTCCACGTCCGGCGCCACCCCGAGGGCTTTGCGCAGCGCGTCCATCTGGCTCAGCGACTGCAGGTCGAGGTTGGCGGCGGCCTGCTCACAGGCCAGTTTCTGGAGGGCCTTCGGGTCAGGTGCGCGGCAGCCGCTAACGGCCAGGAGGGCGAGCAGCGCCGCTGCAGCGGCGCTGGCGAGGGGCATGGGCCTCGGCACCATGGGCTCAGCACGTTCAACAATCCCTCACGCTAGGGAGCTCCGCCTGGTGGCTGGTGGTCACAACCGTGGGCTTTTATCTCTGAAGATGGCCGGGCGTGCGGATCGCCCAGCCCACTTGATGCTTCCCTTCCACTGGCTCACCCAGACCATCGCCTTCGGCCTGGGCATTTCGTTTAGCCCGATCAACATCGCCCTGGTGGCGTTGCTGCTGCTGGGGGCCCAGCCCCTGCGCCGCTGCCTCACCTTCCTCACCGGCTGGATGCTGGCCAACGGCAGCGCCCTGGGGTTGGTGGTGGCGGTGGGGGGCCGGCTCAGCTGGGCCATGCACCTGGGCAGCCGCGGCCAGATCCTGATCGATCTGATCGGTGCGGGCGCCCTGGTGGGCCTGGGGCTGTTTCAACTCACCCCGGCGGTGGCCATCGGTGAAGAGAACTGGGCCCTGCAGCTGATGGGCCGGCTGCCGGAGCTGGAGCCGCTGCCGCTGTTGGGTCTGGGCGCCGGCTGCGCCCTGGTGAGCCCCGAAAACCTGGTGTTCTATGTGAAGGAGGGAGGCATGTTGCTCACCAACCACACCAGCCTGCGGGGCGATGTGGAGGTGGGCCTGGTGTTCGTGGCCATCACCACCTCACTGCTGCTGCTGCCGCCGCTGCTCTGGCTGTGCACCGGTGAGCGGCTGCGGGCGCCCCTCACCGCCCTCAACGACTGGCTGGTGCACCGGGCTGAATGGCTGGTGGGGGTGTTCGCCCTGGTGCTGGGGGCCTACTTGGGCTGGCAGGGCATCGAGGGTCTACACCGCATGGCGCTGATGGCGTAGGGAATCCCCCAGCGCCAGCAGCAGCAGCACCACGCCGATCAGGCCGCTGAGCCATTCGGGCACATGCCAGCCCCAACGGCCGATCACCACGCCAGTGAGCATCAACAACCCCAGGGCGCCGATGGCGTAGTGGGCGCCGTGCTCCAGGTAGATCAGCTGGTCGAGGGCTTTCTCGCGGCTGAGCATCACCGTGAGCGAGCGGATGAACAGGGCCCCCAGGCCGAGGCCCGTGAGGATCAGCCCCAGGTCGGTGGTGATGGCGAAGGCGCCGATGGTGCCATCGAGGCTGAAGGAGGCATCCAGCAGCTCCAGATACACCAGTGAGGCGAAGCCGCTCTGGGCCGCCAGGCGCCCCACCGCCGCCTCCTCGCCGCCGAAGTAATCCGCCAGGGAGGTGCTGAGGATCTGCAGCACCAGGCCGATCAGGCCGGCGAACAGCACGTCGCTGCGCAGGGCAACCGGCAGGGCCCAGGCCACCAGCATCAGGATCAGCAGCGCCAGGGCCACCTCAAGGGAGGGCACGCGACCTGCACGGCTGAGCCGCTGCTCCAGCACCACCACCCAGTGCTGGGTTTTGGCCTCATCGAGGAAATAGCGCAGGAACACCATCAGCAGGAACATGCCGCCGAAGGCCAGGATCCGCGGTTCGGCGAGCTCCAGCAGCTCGTGGTAGTGCTCAGGGTGGTGCAGGGCCGCATCGAGGGCTTCCCCGACACCGATGCCCCCCGCCAAGCTCACCAGCAGCAGCGGCCCCAGGAAGCGCACGCCAAACACGGGGATCACCAGGCCCCAGCTCAGGAAGAAGCGCTGCTGCCCCGGGGTCAGCTGCTCCAGCACGCGGGCATTCACCACGGCGTTGTCGAAGGAGAGGCTGATCTCCAGGGCCAGCAGCACCAGCGTGATCCAGGTGGCCTGAATCCCCGACGGGCTGAGGCCGCCGTGGCTGGCGAACACCGCCGCCAGGCCAAAGGCGCAGCAGATCAGCGGCAAACGCACGTAGCGCCCAAGGCGCAGCAAGGTGGACATCGGCGGCCGGAGACCCCCTGAGCTTGCCCGCCCGCGGGGTGGCTGAGCTTGGTGTGGCCCTCAGATGAAATACATCGCCTGGGCCTGCTGCAGGGCGTCACGCTGCTCCAGCAGTTGCGCCAGGGAGGTGTGCTGCAACCGTGCCAGCCGTTGCTGTCGCAGGCTGGCGGCCAGCTCCTGCAACACCAGCCGCTCGGGACTGCTGCCCCCCTCGGTGCTGGGGGTGGTGTCGCCCTCCAGGCAGTCGAGCACCTCCGCCAGGGTGATGGCGGCCGCCGGCCGCGCCAGCCGGTAGCCGCCCCGGGGGCCGCGGCTGCTGCGCAGCAGGCCCGCCCGCCGCAGGCTGGCCATCATCTGCTCGAGGTAGCGCTCCGGGATCCCCTGGCGGGCAGCGATCTCCGCCACCTGCAGCCGCTCGCCGCTGGCCTGCACCCCGGCCAGCTCCATCAGGGCCAGCAGCCCGTAGGTGGTTTTGGCAGCGAAGCCCAAGGGTTGGGGGCGGGTGCCCCCAGTGTGCCAGCTAATCCACGGCAAGCCGGTGGGGAATTGCTGGCTTTGTTGGCTGGGCTTTGCTGTCCGGGCTGGGCTTTTTCACTGCTTTAATGCCGAATGCGAGCCATAAGCCGTTATCCCGATCTGCTCACCGGTGTATTCTGTTGGTCCCGGCTGAGGCCCTGTGTCTGACCTGCTCGCGGCTGTGCTGCAACCCGGAGCCCTGATCACCCTGCTGGTGCTTTTGGGCTCGGTGGTGTTGTTTGTGGGCGGCTGGTTGGCGCCGGAGCTCACGGGCCTGCTGGCGGCGGCGCTGCTGATGGTCTCCGGTGTGCTCAAGCCCTCCGAGGCGGTGGAGGGCTTTGGCAGCCCCGCCTTGATCACCCTGATGGGCCTGTTTGCCCTCTCGGCCGGTTTGTTCCGCAGTGGCGGCCTGGATCGCCTGCGGGCCCTGATCGGCTCCGATGCGGTGCGCAGCCCCAAGCGGATGATTGCTCTGATGGTGGCCGCCGTGGGGCCGGTGTCGGCCTTT
>JBIKKZ010000015.1:0-13919 GCA_044360095.1 Vulcanococcus sp.
CTGCTGGTGGATGTTGCCTCGGTGATCAGCTGCCCCTGAAATGTGTCGGGCTGGCAGCTGAGCACCACCAGCTGAATGCCTCGATCCATGGCGCGGCGCAGCATGCGTTGCAGCCCCACCTGCCGTTCCGGATCGCTTTGGCTGAAGGCGTCGTCGAACAGCAGCGGCAGGCCGCCGTCGTAGGCCGGCAGCAGCACCTCGGCCATGGCCAGCCGCAGGGCCGCCGCCAGCTGCTCGCGCATGCCGCCGCTGAGCTGGGCAAAGCCGTAGGCCTCCCCCCGCTGCCGCAGTTGCAGGTTCTGGAAGCCCTGCTGCGGATCAAAGCTGAGCAGCGGACTGCCGGGGTCGCCGGCCAGCTCCGCCAGGTAAGCGCGGATGGCCTCCCGCAGCGGTTCGCTGTAGCGGTTGGCCAGCTCCGCCTGGGCCCGGTGGAAGCGCTCCTGCAGCAGCTGCAGCGCTTGCCCCTGGCGCTCCAGCCGTTGGCGCTCCGCCTGGGCTTCCTCCCAGGCGGCCTGCCGCTGCTCCAGCTCCGCCTGGGGGTTCACGGCCCCGAGGCTTTGGCACCGTTGTTCCACCTGCCCTCCTTGGCTGAGCAGTTGGTTTTTCTCCTGCTCCAGCGCCTGCAGGTGCACCTCCAGGGCATCGGCGCTGGGCGGGGGGCCATCCCGCAGGGCTGAGAGCTCGGCCTCGATCTGCTGCAGCTGCGCCTCCCCCTCCTGCAGCTGGGCTGGGGGGGGCTCGGCGATGGCCTGGAGCCGTTCGTCGATCACCCGCAGCGACCCCTCCAGCTGGGCCAGCCGGCTGCGCTGGTTGTCCAGTTGGCGCTGCAACTGCTGCCCCAGCCCCTGCCGCTGCTGGTCCGCCTGGGCCGCCTGCTCCTGCTGGCGCTGCAGCGCGGTGGCCCCGGCCTTGATCTGCTCCAGCCAGCCCTCGAGCAGGTGGCGCTCCAGCTGCCGCGGATCCCCCGGCGCCTCGGCCAGCGCCGCCAGCGCCGCCAGCTGGGGCGCCTGGCTCTCCACGGCGGCCTCCAGCCGCTGCCGCCGCGGCTGCAGTTGCCCCAGCCGCTGCTCCAACCCCGCCCAGGGGATGGCCCGGGCCGCCTGGCGCAGGTTGGTGAGCTCCGCCTCCAGGCTGCGCCGCTGGCGCTCCAGCTGCTCGCCCGCATCGCTGCTGGCCACCCCCAGCTGCTGGAGCTGCTGCTGCAGCAGCCGTTCGGCTTGCTGACGCTGCTCCAGCAGGGCCGGCAGGGCGTCACCGCCGCCGGGGCTGAGCCGCAGCACCACCCCCGCGCCCACCTGCAGCTCCGCCGCCTGGCTCAGCTGGCGCCGGTCGCCGCGGCGCAGGGCCTCGCCCTCCAGTTGGATCGGTTGATCGCTGGCGATCACCTCCAGGGTGGTGGCCATGGCCTGGCAGCGGGTGTCGAGCTGGACCAGGGCCTGCTCCGCCTGGCGCAGCTGCCGCACCTGCTCGGCATTGAGCTCCGGCAGCACCGCCAGCTGGGTTTTGAGTTGATCGGCCTCCGCCTGCAGCCGCTGCAGCTGCCGTTGGTGCTCCTGCAGGGTGAGCTGTTCAGCCTCCAGCTGGCGCAGGTCGAGCAGCTGTTGGAGCGCCTCCTGGAGCTGCTGCTGCCGTTGGCAGTCGGCGGTGGCCTGCTGCTGCTGCTGGCGCTGGAGCTCCACCTGGCCCTGGAGCTGCCGCTGCTGCTCCAGCTGCTGCTCGAGTTGCTGTTGCAGGCTGCGTTGCTCCTGTTGTTGTTGCCGTTGCTGCTCCAGCAATTGCAACCGCTGCTGCCGTTGCTGCACCAGCGGTTGCAGCTCGGCGCTGAGCAATTGCCGCCGCTGCAGCAGCTGCAGGTGGCGCTGCAGGGCGGGTCGCTGATGCTGGTCGATCGTCTCCAGGCGCTTGCCGATGCTGCGCCATTGCTCCATGGCGGCCTCCAGGTCTTGCACCCGTTGGAGGGCCTCCTGCAGCTGCGCGCTGGCCTCGGCATCGCGTTGCTGCGCCAGGGCCAGGGGGCTGCCGGCCTTGACCCGGCCGGTGGCGGTGTAGCTGGCCGCCAGCCGCTGCTCCAGCTGCGCCAGCACCTGTTGGTCGAGTGCGGAGGCCACGGCGTCCGCCTGGCCGCGCCCCTGCAATTGATCCACCAGGCGGTTGTAGTCGTAGCGCTCCTGGTTGCCCTCGATCGGGTTGTCGCCGGCGCTGCCCTGGCGCACCCAGAGGTGGGCCCAACGCTCCGGCAGCTGGGCGATGCGCCGCCCCTCCACCGGCGCGTCGTAGCCGAGCAGCTGGGCCAGGCGCTCCTCCGCCGCGGGGCCGCTCAGTGATGGGCTGGCGCTGCCGCTCAATTGGCAGGTGCCGCTGGCGCCGGAGAAGCGTTTGCGCAGCTGCCAGAGTTCCCCGGCGGCTTCAAAGCGGATCTCCACCTCGGGCAGTCCGGCGTGGAGCCGGGAGCGCAGCTCCTCCACCCCCCGCCCCGTGGCGGTGGCCCGCAGGAATAGGCCCTTGTGCAGGGCCTCCACCAGGGTGCTCTTGCCGGCTTCGTTGGGGCCGCCGATCAGCGTCAGCTGGCGGCCGAAGCCGATCTCCAGGTCGCCGTGTTGGCGCACCTGCCGTAGGCGGCAACTCCTCAGGCGCATCGTTCGGCCGGCAGGCAGCGGTGCAGTTCCGCCAGGGCCAGCTGCAGCAGGGCGGCGGTGTCCGGGTCGTCGGTGCCGCTGAGTTCCCGCTGCAGATCACTGGCCACCCGCGCGATCAGCGGATCCTCGGCGCGGCCGCTGAGCTCGGCCAGCTCCTGGGCATCGGGGCTAGTGCCGCAGTGCCCCCGCCGTTTCAGCCGCAGCAGCTGCGCCTCCCAGCGCTCCAGCAGGGCGGCGTAGCGCCGGTGGCCCTCCAGGCTGAGGCTGCCTTGCTCCTCCAGCAGCAGCAGTTGCTGGCCGGGCTCATCCCCCAGCAACTGCTCCAATTGGCGCCCCAGGCGCTCCACATCGTCGCTGCTCTGCAGCTCCACCGTGAGCGGCAGCCAGCGCAGGCTGGCGGTGGGCCGCGGCTGCACCACCGGCAGTTGCTCCCGTTGCGCCGTTACCGCCAGCACCTGGCCGCCCCGGTAGTCGTTGTTGCGGGGAAAGCGATCGGGCTCCGGCGTGCCGCAATACCAGCTGCGGGCGTTCACCTGCTTGAGGCCGTGCCAATCCCCCAGGGCCACGTAGTCGAGCTGCTCCAGCAGGGGGGCATCCAGCTGCAGCCGGTTGCTGGCGCTGGCGGGGTTTTCTTCGTCGGCGTCGTGATCGCTGCCCTGATGGGCGTCCAGGTCAGTGGCCCCGAAGCCGTGCACCGAGCCATGGGCCAGCAGCAGCCGCGGCCGGTCGGCCGGCAGCGCCGACCAATCCAGGTGGCGCACCCAGGTGGTGGGGTCGTGGCTGTCGCTGCGGCGCAGCAGCGGGCAGGGCAGCACGATCGCCTGCTCCAGCACCAGGGGCTTGCGCTCCAACAGCACCTGCAGGTTGGGGGCGCGCCGCCGTTGCTCCGTCTGGAAGAAGGGGCTGTGCCACACGCTGCCGGGGGCGCCGTGGTCGTGGTTGCCGGGGATCACCAGCACCGGCAGCTCCAGCTTGCCGATGGCCTGGCACACGGCGCTCACATCGCTGCTGCTGGGGGTGGGGGAATCAAACAGGTCGCCCGCCACCAGCAGCAGACTGGCCTTGGTGGGGGCGATCTGCGCGCCGATGCGAGCGATCGCTTCAATGCGCACCTGGCGCAGCCGGGCCCGCTTGTCGGGGTCCTGCACGCGGGCGTAGGGCTTGCCGATCTGCCAGTCGGCGCTGTGCAGAAACGACAGCATGCAGGGCTGTTGGGGTCGACCCATTTCAGCGCGCCTGGGGCAGATTGGTGAACCACACGGATGGATGGCCGGTGCGTCGCCGCTTGAGCTCGTTGCTGTCTGGGTTGCTGTCTGGGTTGCTGGGGGTGCTGCTGCCCCTGCTGCTGGTGTTCTGGCCGGGTGCCGCCTGGGGCAGCGGCGATGGGGCCGCCCTGTTTTCGCAGCACTGCGCCGGCTGCCATGTGAATGGCGGCAACATCATTCGCCGCGGCAAAACCCTCAAACTGGCGGCCCTGGAGCGCCAGGGCCTGGCCTCGCCGGAGGCGATTGCCGCCATCGCCGCCGCGGGGGTGGGCCAGATGGGCGGCTATGGCACGGTGCTGGGCGAGCCGGGGGTGGAGCAGGTGGCCACCTACGTGTGGCAGCAGGCCCAGGCGGGCTGGCCCAAGGGCTAGGCCGTTAGCGCAGCGGAGGGCTCAGAAGGCCTGGGTCCAGGGGTACACCGTGAGCTCCGTCCAGATCCCGTTGCGCCAGTAGACGTCGTTGTGGAGCAGCTCCTCCACCTGGGCCTGGCTGTCGGCTTCGTAGATGCCGAACACGTGGGTGCTGCCCTCCGTGGGGCCCAGGGTGATCAGCAGGCCGGCATCCTTCTGCCGTTGCAGCCCCGCCAGGTGCTCCTCCCGGAAGGGGGTGCGCTTCTCCAGCGCATCGGCGCAGTAGGTGCCCCAAAGAACGAAGCGCATGGCCGGCGGCGGCAAGGGGCCCGCAACCTACCGCCGCGCCACGCTGCCTACAGCCAGCCCGCGGCGAACCAGGGCTGGCGCACCTTGCCGGGGAACAGGATCGGCCGGTCGGTGGGCTGGGCGTTGGCCTTGTCGGTCCAGTTCACGCGGCAATCGAAGCGGGTCACGCCCTTGTTGTCGGTGCGGGTTTTGAGCACGAACCCCTGCACCGTGGCCTTGGCGGGCATCAGGTATTGGGCCTGGTTGCAGGCATCCACCTCGGAGATGGCCGACTGGTAGGTGGAGGAGCCCGCCAGGGCGGCGGGGGCCAGGCCGAGCCCCCCCAACAGCAGGCCGGCGGTGAGCAGGGTGCGGTGGGCCATGGCCTGGGGGCGTGTGCGGTGGTCTGATTCTGCCGGGTTTTGCCCGGTGCAGCTGCCGGCTGCAGTCGGCGGCGTTAGCGGTCGAGGGCGCTGCGCAGTTCGCCGCAGAAGGCGCCCGCGGCGGCGGCCACATCGCTGCCGCCGTGGTGGGCGGCGGCCATCACCGCCACCAGGGCGCTGCCCACGATGGCCCCGTCGGCGCCCCAGTCGCGCACCTGGATCGCCTGCTCGGGCCCGGAGATGCCAAATCCCACGGCCACCGGTGTGGGGCCCATGGCTTTGAGCTGTTGCACCAGGCCCGCCACCCGCGATTCGATCGTGGTGCGCACGCCGGTCACCCCGGTGACGCTCACCAGGTAGGTGAAGCCGCGACTGGCGGCGGCGATGCGGCCCATGCGCTCGGCCGGGGTGGTGGGGGCCACAAGCAGCACCAGGTCGAGCCCGGCGGCGGCGGCGATGCCCGACAGCTTCTCGGCTTCCTCCAGGGGCAGGTCGGGCACCACCAGCCCAGCGGCGCCGGCGGCGGCCGCGTCGCTGCAGAAGCGCTCCATGCCGCGGTTGAGCAGCGGGTTGCTGTAGGTGAACAGGATCACCGGGATGGTGAGCTCCCCCCGGAGGCCGCTCAGCATCTCCAGCACGCGCCCCGGGGTGGTGCCGGCCTTGAGGGCCCGGCTGGCGGCGGCCTGGATCACCGGCCCATCGGCCAGGGGATCGCTGTAGGGAATGCCGA
Organism: Vulcanococcus sp.; assembly: GCA_044360095.1. GTDB lineage: Bacteria > Cyanobacteriota > Cyanobacteriia > PCC-6307 > Cyanobiaceae > Vulcanococcus. The sequence continues at coordinate 5,653 of JBIKKZ010000015.1, forward strand.
GTTCGATCAGGTCGGCCCCGGCCGCCTGCAGGGCCAGCAGGCTGGCGCGGGTGGTCTCCAGGTCCGGATCGCCCGCCATCAGGAAGGGCATCAGCGCGCAACGGCCCTGGCTCTGCAGCTGCGCAAAGCGCCGCTGGATCGGGGTGCTGGGGGTCACGGCGGCAGGGGATCTGCCGCTGAGCCTATGGGGTCGGCGGTTGGGGGGTCTGGCCCAGCTCCTGCAGCAACTGCTCCTGGTCTTCGGGGCTCAGGGCTTCAAAACGCTTCTGCAGTTCTTCGTCGGTGGCGGAGTCGTAGGCGGAGCGGTAGCGGCGCCGCTGCTCCATGTAGGTCATGTTGCCGGTGACCACCCGAAACAGGTAGGAGCCCGTCCACACCACCACGATCGCCACCAACAGCACCTGCGAGGCGATGCCGGCGGAGAACCCTTCGAAACCGGCCGCCTGGAAGGCCCAGTAGCCCAGGCCGCCCACCGCAAACACCCCCACACCGATCAGCAGGGCCTTGCCGCGGGTGATGCCGGAGTTCACAGCTGCGGGCCCTGGCCCTGCAGGCGCAGATTCACGAACGGGGCGAACAGGATCAGGCCGGGGAAAAACAAAAACACCAGGCCGTAGATGCCCGTGCGCTCCAGCTTGCCCATCACGGTCCAGCGCTTGGCCATCCAGGCCATCAGCGCCAGCGGCACCACCACCAGATAGGCGCCCCCCAGGGCGATGTAGGCAGCGATCACCAGCAGGGTTTCACCGGACAGGGAGCTGAGCAACCCGGGCAAGGGCACGGCCTTGATGTGACTGCCGTGAATTTAGGTGGAGTGTGGGGCGGAATCGGGCTGCCATGGGCGGGAGCACGCGTTTCTGCCGGGGCAATCCGCTCAAGTTGCTGCCGGTGATCCGGTTTCCAGTGGCTGGCGCCGGATGCAGACGGGCTGGGCTTCTACGATGCCCTGCTGCCAGGGAGCATGGCGGAATTGGTAGACGCAGCGGACTTAAAATCCGCAGACGGCAACGTTGTGGGGGTTCAAGTCCCCCTGCTCCCATCGCTGAGTTGCCGAATCAACTGTTTGCATTCGGTTACAGACGGCTGCTTTGCGTTGGCGCGCTCCCCAGCCTGAGGGGGCTGAGGGCTCCCTCCCATGCTTGAGCTGCTGCCGCCGCTCAACGACCACAACTTGCCCTGGATGGACACCATCCATCCAATCGTCGTTCACTTCGTGATCGCGATGGCGTTGATCGCCTTCGTGTTTGACGTGGTGGGCGTGGTTTGGCGGAAGCCGGCCCTGTTTGAAGCCAGCTTCTGGAACTTGTTGTTTGCCACCGGCGCCATTTTTGTGGCGATCATCTTTGGGCAGGTGGAGGCCGGTCTGGCGGCGCCCTATGGGGCCTCTCGCCATCTGCTGGATATCCACACCACGATTGGGTGGTCGCTGGCTGGCGTGTTGTCGCTGCTCTCGGCTTGGCGGTATGTGTTGCGCAACCGTGATCCCCAGATGTTGCCCCTGAGCTACGTGGGGGCGGGCAGCTTGGTGAGCGCCTTGATCGTGGTGCAGATGGTGCTGGGCGATCGCTTGATCTGGACCTACGGACTCCACACGGTGAAGGTTGTGGCCGCCATGCGTGAGGGCCTGATCTGATGGTGACCATTCCCCTGTTGCTCGAGCTGGCCTATGCGCCCGAGCAGCCTCCGATCGAGCAGATCGCCAAGAACCTGGGGGTCAATGGTCTCCCCTACAGCCTGCCGATCCACCCCAACCTGGTGCACCTGACGATCGGCCTGTTCGTGATCGCCATCGCCTTTGATGTGGTGGGTGCCCTTTACCCGTTGGAGAAGCGGGTGTTCCGCTTTCTGGCCCTGCCGATCACCCGCGGTGGCTTCCACGATGTGGGCTGGTACAACCTCTTGGCCTGCTGCCTGGTGACCTTTTTCACCGTGGCGGCCGGTTTCTACGAGATGCTCACCGCGGTGCCCCTGCCCGACGTGAGGAGCACCTTCGGCCTCGGCGGGATGACCACCATGCTCTGGCATGGCGTCGGCGGTGTGCTGGTGCTGGCGATCATCACGGCCATGACTGTGTGGCGTGGCTTTCAGCGTTATGTGTGGCGGCGTGACATGGGCCGTCAGGTGCAGTGGCTCTACCTGGCCGCTGGCGTAGTGATGTACGCCGTGATCGGCCTGCACGGCACCCTGGGGGCCCAGCTGGCCGCCGAATTCGGTGTGCACATCGCCGCCGACCAGCTGTTGCAGGCCGGAGCCGATCTGCACACCGCCCTGCCCTGAGGAGACCATCACGATGACCAGCTCCTCGAAGCGACCGATCAACACCACCGCCGTCGCCGCTCTCAGCCTCTGGGTGGGGGTGCTGGTGGTGCTCAGCCACTGGATGGGTGAGCAGTCCCACCGTTGGTTGCCGGTGGCCGCCTCCACGGCGGCGCCGCTCGTGGACAACCTGTTTGGCCTTGAAACCGCCATCGGCACCTTTGTGTTCGGGGCGGTGGTGTCGGTGATGGTGTGGGTGATGCTGTTCAACCGCGCCGAGAAATACGACGAAAGCGATGCGGTGCCGGTGGAGGGGAACACCATCCTGGAGGTGATCTGGACCGCCATCCCGTTTGTGGTGCTGATGGTGATTGCCTTCTGGACGATCCAGGCGGAGAAGCAGCTCGGCACCCTGGGGCCGATGGAGCACATTCACCTGCGCGATCCGATCGAGCAGGTGGGGGGCTATTCCGGCGATCGCCTGCCTTCCGAGCAGGTGGAGGTGATTGCGCGCCAGTGGTCGTGGGAATTTCGCTATCCGGGGGCGAACGTCTCCTCCACGGAGTTGCATCTGGCCGTGGATCAACCGGTGACCTTCCGCCTGGTGTCGGAGGACGTGCTGCACGGCTTCTACATTCCGGCCTTCCGGCTCAAGCAAGATGTGATCCCGGGCCGCGCCATCGACCTCAACATCACCCCCACCCGTGAGGGCACCTACCGCCTGCGGGATTCGCAGTTCAGCGGCACCTGGTTTGCGGCCAACCAGTCGGATGTGGTGGTGGAGAGCGCCGACGCCCACAGCGCCTGGTTGGAACAGGCCGCAGCCGCCCCCTTGCAGCCGGGCCTGAGCGTGGCGGTGGAGGAATACGCCACCCTCGCAGGCAACTCCCGACGCGGCTGGGCCACGGTTCCCCCGGCGCCGCCCCCTCAGGTGAATGTGCCTGGATCCCCCGATCAGCCCCACGACGCCTGAGCCCTGAGCCGATGACCATCGCCACCTTCCCGCCCGAACCCAAGCCCGACCCCGGTTGGAGCCGCTATTTCGGCTTCTGCACCGACGCCAAGGTGATCGGCATTCAGTACATCGTCACCGCCTTCTTCTTCTTCCTGATCGGAGGGATGCTGGCCATGGTGATCCGCGGTGAGCTGATCACCCCGGCTTCCGACCTGGTCGACCGTGCTGTTTACAACGGCATCTACACGATGCACGGCACGATCATGTTGTTCCTGTTCATCTTTCCGGTGCTCAACGGGCTCAACAACCTGTTGATCCCCACGATGATCGGGGCTCCGGACATGGCCTTCCCACGGCTCAACGCCGTGGCCTTCTGGTTGGTGCCGATCTTTGGATCGCTGCTGATCGCCAGCTTTTTCGTTCCGGGTGGTCCGGCCTACTCCGGTTGGTGGAGCTACCCGCCCGTGAGCATCCAGAATCCACTCGGCCATTTCGTGAACGGCCAGGGGCTGTGGATCACGGCCGTGGCGCTCTCCGGTGTGTCCTCAATCATGGGCGCCCTGAATTTTGTGACCACCATCCTGCGGATGCGGGCACCGGGGATGACGATCACCCGCATGCCGGTGTTCTGCTGGACGGCCCTGGCGGCCCAGAGCCTGCAGTTGATTGGCCTGCCGGCCCTCACCGGCGGCGCCATCATGCTGCTGATGGATCTCAGCTTCGGCACCAGTTTCTACCGGCCGGAGGGTGGTGGTGATCCGGTGCTTTACCAGCACTTCTTCTGGTTCTATTCCCACCCGGCGGTGTATGTGATCATCCTGCCGGTGTTCGGCATCTTCTCGGAGCTGTTCCCCGTTTATTCGCGCAAACCGCTGTTTGGCTATCTCTACGTGGCCCTCGCCTCGTTCATCATCGTGGGCCTCGGTTTGATTGTGTGGGTGCACCACATGTTCCCCAGTGGTGTGGCCCAGTGGATGCGCAACCTGTTCATGGTCTTCACGATGCTGATCGCCGTGCCCACCGGCGTGAAGGTGTTCGCCTGGCTGGGCACGATCTGGGGAGGCAAGTTGCAGCTCACCACACCGATGTTGTTCTGCCTCGGTGGTCTGTTCAACTTTGTTTTCGCCGGCATCACCGGCATCATGTTGGCCACGGTGCCGGTGGACATTCATGTGTCCAACACCTATTTCGTGGTGGGCCATTTTCACTATGTGATCTATGGCGCCGCGGTGATGGGCGTCTTCGCCGCGATCTACCACTGGTTCCCCAAGTTCATCGGCCGCATGCCCTACGAGGGCCTGGGCAAGCTGCATTGTTTGCTCACCTTCGTGGGCGCCAACCTCAATTTTCTGCCCATGCACCCGCTGGGGCTGATGGGCATGCCCCGGCGGGTGTCCAGCTACGACCCTGAGTTCACCTTCTGGAATGTGGTGGCCAGCCTGGGGGCCTTCCTGCTGGGGGTGTCGATCATTCCATTTCTGCTGAACATGGTGAGCGCCTGGATCCGCGGCCCCAAGGCCACCCACAACCCCTGGAACGCCATCGGCCTGGAGTGGCTGTTGCCCTCGCCGCCGGCGGAGGACAACTTCGGCGAGGAGGTGCCGACGGTGATCAGCCGCCCCTACGGCTACGGCACCGGTCTGCCGCTGGTGGAGCACCAGGACGAGATCGAGCGGCGCCTTGAACTGCAGGAGGCCAGCGCAGCATGACCGACAGCACCCTCACCCCTGGATCTGTGGAGACCCACGGCCATCATCCCAACCACAACCTCACGGGTTTCATCATCTTCCTGTGCTCGGAGAGTGTGGTTTTCCTGGCCTTCTTCAGTGGCTACGCCCTGCTGAAGACCAGCGCCCTCGACTGGCTCCCCCCCGGCGTTGAAGGATTGGAGTGGCGCATGCCCCTGATCAACACGGTGGTGTTGGTGTCCAGTTCCGGCACCATTTACCTGGCCGAGCACTTCAAGGCCCGCGAGAACATGGCCCTGTTCCGTGGCTTCTGGCTGTTGAGCATGGCGATGGGGGCCTACTTCCTCTATGGCCAGGCGGTGGAGTGGAGCGGCCTGCAGTTCGGGTTCACCTCCGGCACCTTCGGCGGCACCTTCTATCTGCTCACCGGTTTCCACGGTTTGCACGTGGCCACCGGCATCCTGCTGATGGGGTTGATGCTGATCAAATCCTTCATCCCCGGCAATTACAGCGGTGGTGAACAGGGTGTCCAGGCCACGTCGCTGTTCTGGCACTTCGTGGATGTGATCTGGATCATCCTTTTTCTGTTGATCTACGTCTGGCAGTAGCCGCACTTCTCCCATGATCATCGACGACCTTCACTACGACGTGATCGTGATTGGCAGCGGTGCCGCCGGCGGCACCCTGGCCGGTCAGCTGGCCCAATCCGGCAAGCGGGTGCTGGTGCTGGAGCGCGGCGGTGCCATGCCCCTGGCTGACCAGAACGTGGCCGATGCCGATCTGTTCCGCAAGGACCGCTACCACCCGGGTGAGCAGTGGTTCGGCACCGACGGTGACCCCTTCGCGCCCCAGACGATCTATGCCCCGGGCGGAAACACCAAGATCTGGGGTGGTGTGCTCGAGCGCATGCGCGAGCGCGAGTTTGGCGGTGTGCAGCTCCAGGGGGGCAAGGCCCCCTCCTGGGAGATCAGCTACGCCGATCTGGCGCCTTTCTACGACCGCGCTGAGCAGCTCTACCGCGTGCACGGCGAGGCCGGTGCTGATCCCTGCGCCCCACCCCGCAGCGGTGACTACCCCTTCCAGCCCAAGCCGATCGAGCCGTTCATGCAGGAGCTGCGCTTGGCGCTGCTGCGCCAGGGCACCCATCCCTACCTGCTGCCCCAGTCGTGGTCGGAGTCGCCCCTGGATCCCAGTGGCGATGCCGAGCTGTTTGGTGTGGATCCGGCCCGGCAGGCCGCCAACGTCACGGTGCGTGAGCGCACCCGCGTGCGTCGCCTGCATGTGAACCCCAGTGGTGGGGCCGTGCGCGGTGTGGAAGCCGAGATCGATGGCATCGTCTGGTTGTTCAGTGCCCACGTGGTGGTGCTGGCGGCCGGCGCCGTGAACAGCGCCGAGATCCTGCTGCGCTCCGCCACCGAACACCACAGCCGCGGCCTGGCCAATGGTTCCGATCAGGTGGGCCGCAACCTGATGAAGCCGCAGCTCACCTCGATCATTCAGCTGGCGACGGACGCCAATTCGGGTCGCTACCCCCGCAGCCTCGGCATCACCGACTACTACTGGGGCGACCAGAACGTCTCCTTCCCCCTGGGCTCGATTGCCAGCGGTGGCGGCGTGCTGCAGGACGCCCTGTTCGCCGAGTCGCCGCCGGTGCTGTCGCTGGTGACCAAGCTGATGCCCTCGTTCGGCCTGGAGCAGCTGGCGGCGCGCTCGGTGGCCTGGTGGGCCACCAGCGCTGTGTTGCCCGACCCCCACAACCGCGTCACCCTGCGCGGCAACCACCTGCAGATTCACTACCTGCCCAACAACCGCGAAGCCCACGACCGGTTGGTGTACCGCTGGATCGACACCCTCAAGCAGGTGGAGGCCGATCCGGAATGCCATGTGGTGAAGGCTGCCCCCACCCACCCCCGCGGTGAGGCTCCGCTCACCGTGATGGGCAGTGTCTGCGGAACGTGCCGCATGGGCACCAACCCAGCCACCTCGGTGGTGGATCTCAATGGCCGCAGCCATGAGCTCAGCAACCTCTACATCGCCGATGCCAGCGTGTTCCCCTCCTGCCCGGCGATTGGCATGGGTCTCACGGTGATCGCCAACGCCCTGCGCATCGGCGACCGCGTGCTGGAGGCCCTGTGACCAACCTCAGCGGCAGTGCTTCGGGGAGTTCAGAGCTGCGCCGCATGGCGGAGCGGGATCACGAGGATGTGCCCTGGGGGCTGTGGGGCAGCTACCTGCCGGAACGCCAGTGGGGCACCGTGCGGGAGGACTATTCCGCCGACGGCAATGCCTGGCACTCCTTCCCCCACGACCATGCCCGCTCACGCGCCTACCGCTGGGGGGAGGACGGCCTGCTGGGGATCTGCGACAACCAGTGCCGCCTCTGTTTTTCCGTTGCCCTCTGGAACGGTGTGGATCCGATCCTCAAGGAGCGGCCCTTTGGCCTGGCCAACGAGGAGGGCAACCACGGCGAGGACATCAAGGACTACTACTTCCACATCGCCAACACCCCCACCCACAGCTTCATGCGGGGGCTGTACAAGTATCCGCAGCAGCGCTTCCCCTATGAGCAGCTGATCGAAGAGAACGGCCGTCGCGGCCGCGACCAGCCCGAGTTTGAGCTGGTGGACACCGGCATCTTCGCGGAGAACCGCTACTTCGATGTCTGGATCGAGTACGCCAAGGCTTCCCCCACCGATCTGGCGATTCGGATTCGTGCCGTGAACCGTGGCCCTGACCCGGCCCCGCTCACCTTGCTGCCCACCCTTTGGCTGCGCAACACCTGGAACTGGGGCTATCCCGATGAACGGGAGCAGCCCCTGATCCTGGAGCGGGATCGGCTCGTGGCCAACCCCGGTGGTGGGCTGGGCCGCTATCAACTCGCCTGTGGTGAGGAGGGTCGCTGGATCTTCACCGACAACGAGACCAACACGGAGCGCCTTTACGGCGAGCCCAATGCCCGCCCCTTCCAAAAGGATGGCTTCCACCGCTATCTGATCGAGGCGGAGCAGGGGGCGATCAACCCGGCCCAGCGCGGCACCAAAGCGGCGCGGCTGTTGCAGCGCACGCTGCAACCGGGTGAGGAGTGGCAGCTGGATCTGCGCCTCTCGGGGCCTCCGCAGGGCGGCGATGCGGCGGAGTTTGGTTCGGGGGTCACGGGGCTCGATCCCCTGTTTGAGGCCCGCGAGCGGGAGTGGGGCGACTTCTTCTTCGGCCGGGTGCCCAACCTTGGCCCCGACGATCGCTTGATCCACAGCAGTGGTGCTGCGGGGTTGTTCTGGTGCAAGAAGTACTACGGCTGGAGCGTGTTGCGCTGGCTGGACGGCGACCCCACGGCCTCCAAGCCACCGGCCCAACGCTTGCACACGCAG
>JBIKKZ010000168.1:0-4308 GCA_044360095.1 Vulcanococcus sp.
GCCGAATGGGAGCTGGCGGCCGCGGCGGGCCCCCTACCGCAGGCCGATGGCTGCCTCTGGCAGTGGACCGCCAACCCCTACCGCCCCTACCCGGGCTTCCAACCGGCGGCGGGGGCCGTGGGGGAATACAACGGCAAGTTCATGTGCTCGCAATTCGTGCTGCGCGGCAGCTGCTTCCTCACCCCCGCCGGCCACGCCCGGCTCACCTACCGCAACTTCTATCCACCGGCGAGCCGCTGGATGGCCAGTGGCCTGAGGCTGGCCCGCGATGCCTGAGCTGCTTGATCTCCACCCCAAGCCGGCGGACATGCGCGCCCTGGTGATCGAGGGCCTCAGCCGCAACCCCAAACAACTGCCCGCCTGGTTCCTTTACGACTCGGAGGGCTCGCGGCTGTTTGAGCTGATCTGCGAGCAACCGGAATACACGCTCACCGCCACCGAAACCACCCTGCTCGAGCAGCAGGCCCCAGCCATTGCCGCGGCCCTGGGGCCCGGCACCCTGGTGGAGTTCGGCGCCGGCAGCGCCCGCAAGGTGGCCCCGCTGCTGGGGGCCCTGCGGGATCCCGCCTACGTGGCGCTCGACATCAGCGCCGAGCACCTGGCGCAAGCCTGCGGCCGCCTGCAACGTCAATTCCCCTCTGTGCCAGTGCTGGGGATCTGCTGCGACTACACGCAGCTGCAGCAGCTGCCCCCCCACCCGCTGCTCAGCGGCAGCGCCCACCTGGGGTTCTTCCCCGGCAGCTCCCTGGGCAACTTCGAGCCGGATGCGGCCATCGCTTTGCTGGCCCAGTTCCGCCGCCTGCTGGGGCCTGGGGGCCAACTGCTGATCGGCATCGACCAGCCCAAGGCGGTGGAGCGGCTGGAGGCGGCCTACAACGATGCGGCCGGCATCTCCGCCGCCTTCGCCCTCAACCTGCTGCAGCGGCTCAACCGCGACCTGCAGGGCAATTTCGATCCCGAGGGCTTCCGCTACCGGGCCCGCTGGGTGCCCGAGGCCAGCCACATCGAGATGGCCCTGGTGAGCGAGCGGCAGCAGCAGGTGAACGTGGCCGGCCAGCGCTGGTGCTTTGCGGAAGGGGAAGCGCTGATCACCGAAACCAGCGCCAAATACAGCCCAGAGGCGTTTCTGGCCCTGGCGGCGGCCGCCGGCTGGCGCGGCCAGGCCCGCTGGAGCGATGCCGCGAACGACCTGTCGCTGCATCTGCTGGTGCAGGCAGACTGAACGCTCCAGCCGACGGGGAACGGGATGTCGCGGGACGAGCAACGGCGCGCCGTGCGGGAGTTGCGGGAGGGCCTGATCGCCCAGCTCGAGGAGCTCTACGGCAACGCGTTTGAACAGCTGGCCAGCCAAAACCTCGGGGAGGGGGGCATCGCCCGGCTCACCCAGCTGCTGTTGCGCTCCCGGGAGGCGGCGATCACGCCGCTGCAGGAGGAGATCGAGGCGCCCCTGATCACGCGCGCGCCGGAATGAGCGGAAGCGATGGCGATGGTGCCGACTGGCTGGATCAACTGGAAGCCAAGCTCGAGCAAACCCTCGAGGCCTTTCTACGCGCCAACCCCGGGCAACGGCAGAGGCTGCAGGAGCAGATCCAGGCCGATGCCCAAGCCCTGCGCCGCGAGCTGCTGCAACTGGCCGCCGAGATCCAGCGTTGGCGCGATCGGGTGACAAAAGCCCGCGCAGCCGGTGCCCCCGAGCTGGCCGCCCAGGCCCAGCGCCATGTGGACCAGTTGATGGAGCAGGGCCGCAGCCGTTGGCAGCGGCTGGAGCAGCTGGGGCAGGAGCTGCAGGGGGCTGGGCCAGCGGCTGCCCAAGCACCCCCAACCAGCCAGGCACCAAGCAATGATCCGCTGGATCAGGCCTGGGCCCGCTTTGAAATCGAGCAGGATCTCGAGCGCCTGCGCCGCCGCCGCTGAACCAGGCCATGGGATTCCTGCTCTCCAAACTGCTGCCGCTGTTCCTCTACCCACTGGGGCTGGGGTTGCTGCTGCAGGGGGCCGGCCTGGCGGCGGGGGCACAGCAGGCCTCCAGACGCTGGGGGCTCGCCCTGGGGGGCTCGGGGCTGGGGCTGATCTGGCTGTTCGCCATGCCGATCACCAGCCGCGAGCTGATCTGGGGGCTGGAGGAGCGGGCGGCGGCGCTCACCCCCAAGCCCATTCCCAACGCTGATGCGGTGGTGGTGCTCGGCGGCGGGCTGCGGCCGGCCCTGGCGCCCCGCCAAGGGGTGGAGGTGGCCGAAGGGGGCGACCGCCTGCTCACCGGCCTGCGGCTGCTGCGCCAAAACAAAGCCCCCCTGCTGCTCACCAGCGGCGCCCAGATCAGCTTTACCGCCGGCGATCCCGCGCCGGCCGAAGCGGTGTCGGCCCGGGAGCTGGCGATCGAACTGGGGGTGCGCCCTGATCAAATCCTGATCAACCCCAACTCGCGCACCACGGCGGAAGAGGCCCGCGACATCGGGGAGCTGGGGCGCCGGCGCGGCTGGCGGCGGGTGCTGCTGGTGACCAGCGCCTTCCACATGCCGCGCTCCCTGGCCACCTTCCGCCAGCGCAGTGGGCTCACCGTGATCCCAGTGGCCTGCGACTACCAACTGCCCACCCGGGCGTTGTTCGGAAGGCCCACCCCGGGGTCAGTGTTTTTGGGGCTGATGCCCGATGCCCAAGCGCTCAGCCTGAGCAGCATTGCCCTCAAGGAGCACTTGGGGCTAGCGATCTACCAGGTCAAGGGCTGGTCTTGATCAAGCCTTCGGTGCCGGCGGCACCAGGCTGACGCCCTCGGGCGGCGGGGTGGGGTCGGGGTCGGCGATCAGCATGTGTTGCAGCACGATCTCCGGGCGCTCGCTGTCGCGCCAGCGGATCCGGTAGGCGGGCATCTTGGTGCCGCGGCTGGTGGTCTGCTCCACCGGCTCCATCACCCAGCCCCGGCGGGAGCGGCCCTGGGGGTTGCGCTTCACCACCGCATCCGCGTGCTTGAAGCGGAAACCGACGCGCTCGCCACTCATGGAACCACGGGCCCCCGGCTGGGGGTACTTGCCTACTAGGGTCGATTATCCCATTGCGGCCGGCGCAGGCGAGCCCGGCTGGTCCGGCCTGAGGAGCGGGAAGGCGATCACATCGCGGATCGAGGGGCTGTCGGTGAGCAGCATCACCAGCCGGTCGATGCCGATGCCCAGGCCGCCGGTGGGGGGCATGCCCACTTCCAGGGCCTGGAGGAAATCCTCATCCACCTGCTGGGCTTCGTCGTCACCGGCGGCCTTGCGGGCCATCTGGGCCTCCAGCCGCTGGCGCTGATCCACCGGATCGATCAGCTCGCTGAAGGCGTTGGCGGTTTCGCGCCCCACGATGAACAGCTCAAAGCGTTCCACCAGGCCGGGCTTGCTGCGGTGGGCCCGGGCCAGGGGAGAGTTCTCCACCGGGTAATCGATCACAAATGTGGGCTGGATTAGATCGGCCTCCACCCGCTGCTCGAAGGCCTCCACCAGCAGCCGGCCCACCGAATCCGCCAGGGCTGGCACCTCCAGCCCCTGGGCCTCCATGGCCGCCGCCGCCTCGGCGCGGGAGCCGAAGCTGGTGAAATCCAGGCCGGTGGCTTCGCGCACCAGCTCGTGCATGGTGGCCCGCCGCCAGGGGGGCGTGAGGTCGATCTCAGTGCCCTGGTAGCTGAGGCGGGTGCCGCCGCACACCTGCTCGCACACGTGGGCGATCAGCTGCTCGGTGAGGTCCATCATGTCGCCGTAATCGGCGTAGGCCTGGTACACCTCGATCGAGGTGAACTCCGGGTTGTGGCGGGTGCTGATGCCCTCGTTGCGGAAGATGCGCCCCAGCTCATACACCCGCTCAAAGCCCCCCACCACCAGGCGCTTGAGGTGCAGCTCAGTGGCGATGCGCAGGGTGAGGGGCAGATCGAGGGCGTTGTGGTGGGTTTCAAAGGGCCGTGCGTCGGCACCGCCGGGCACGCTCTGCAGCACCGGCGTTTCAATCTCCAGAAAGCCCCGCTCATCGAGCCACCGGCGCATGGCGCTCACCGCCATGGCCCGGCGGCGGAAGGTTTCGCGGGTGGCCGGCGACACGATCAGATCGAGGTAGCGCTGGCGGTAGCGCTTCTCCACATCCGCCAGGCCGTGCCACTTGTCGGGCAAAGGCTGCAGGCTCTTGCTGAGCATCTGCCAGCCCTGCACCTTCACCGACAGTTCGCCGCGGTCGGTGCGGCGCAGGGTGCCCTGCACACCGATCCAATCGCCGGCGTCCACCAGGGTGGTGATGTGGGCAAAGGCCTCGGGGTCCTCCGGCATGGAGTCCGCCAGGGTGGCCTTC
>JBIKKZ010000169.1:0-4271 GCA_044360095.1 Vulcanococcus sp.
CCCAGTGGCTCACCCAACGCATCGCCACCACCCACGACATCCACCACGTGGTGAGCGGCTTCGGCACCGGCCCCCAGGGGGAGACCGGCGTGCTGGCGATCACCGCCGCCCAGATCGGCTTCCCCGCCTATGTGCTGCTCACCAGTGCCGCCGGCCTGGCCAGCTTCCGCTTCCAGCTGGAGCGCTTCGAAGGCATCAGCACCGCCATCGGCCACGGCCAGGCCATCGCCCGCCAAGCCCACTGCCTGGCGCTTACCCGTTGGGAGGAGGGGTGGGACAAGCCGATCAGCCAATGGCGCCAGGAGCTCGGCATCCACGACGCCGCCGAGCACGAGCCCTACGGCCTGGCGGCCCAGCTGCCGTGACCGCCAAGCTGCCGCTGCGCTGGACGGCCCAGGGCGCCAGCCTCGGCCGCAGCGGCGGCTACCGCCATTTCCAGCTGCTGGGCGAGCAGGGCAAAGGGGCGGAGCGGGCCGCGCGGCTGGAGGCGGTGCTCAACCGCGGGCATCGTCTGCTGGTGCCCCTGCGGGAGCTGCGCGACCGCAGCCTCTGGCAGCCTGGCTGGCAGTCGTTGCGCCGGCCGGCCGCCATGCAGATCATCCCCGCCATCGACCTGCTGGATGGCCACTGCGTGCGGCTCCACCAGGGCGATTACGACCAGGTGACGCGCTTCAGCGACGACCCCGTGGCCCAGGCCCTCGCCTGGCAGGCCCAGGGGGCCCAGCGGCTGCACCTGGTGGACCTGGATGGCGCCCGCTCCGGCCAACCGATCAACGACCGGGCAGTGAAGGCGATCACCGCAGCCCTGTCGATTCCCGTTCAACTGGGGGGCGGCGTGCGCAGCGCCGAGCGGGCGGAGGAGCTGCTGGCCTGCGGCCTCGATCGGGTGATCCTCGGCACGGTGGCCATCGAGCAGCCTCAGCTGGTGGCCGAGCTGGCGGGCCGCCACCCCGGCCGCGTGGTGGTGGGCATCGACGCCAAGGACGGCCTGGTGGCCACCCGCGGCTGGCTGGAGACCAGCACCGTGCGGGCCACCGACCTGGCCCGCCGCTTTGAGGGCAGCGGCGTGGCGGCGATCGTGAGCACCGACATCGCCACCGACGGCACCCTGGCGGGCCCCAACCTGGAGGCCCTGCGGGCCATGGCCGAAGCCAGCAGCATTCCGGTGATCGCCTCCGGCGGCATCGGCTGCCTGGAGCACATCCTCTCGCTGCTCAGCATCGCCCCCCTCGGCGTGGAGGGGGTGATCGTGGGCCGCGCCCTTTACGACGGCACCGTTGACCTGGCGGAGGCGATTGCCGCCGTGGGGCCGGAGCGTTTGCAAGACGCACTCACTTCGCCTAACGGCCCTATAACGGTGTAAGACACTTCGCCGCCTTGGCGATCAGCCGAAGCACCGCCTCCAACAGGGCCACCAGCGCCCGCACCGCCACGGTGACGCCCTCCGGGGTGACGCCCACCGGGGTGGAGAGCGCCTACGGCCGCTGCCGCGAGCTGGGCATGCGCCTCTCCCGCCAACGGCGCATGGTGCTCGATCTGCTCTGGCAGGAGCGGGATCACCTCAGCGCCCGCGACATCTTTGAGCGGCTGAACGCCCGCGGCCGCAACATCGGCCACACCTCCGTGTACCAAAACCTCGAAGCCCTGCAGAGCGCCGGGGTGATCGAGTGCCTCGACCGCGCCAGCGGCAGGCTCTACGGCTACCGCAGCGACCCCCACAGCCACCTCACCTGCCTGCGCACCGGCACCATCCAGGACATCGACGTGGAACTGCCGGCGGAGCTGCTCGAGCAGATCGAACAGCACACCGGCTTCGCCATCGAGTCGTACACCCTGCAGCTCAGCGGCCGGCCCCGCTAAACCGCAGCAGGGGCTGGAGAACCCGGGCGAACCCCGTTACCTTGAGCGCTCGATCGCCAAGGCCCGCAGACAGTGGCGCAGCACCAGCCGAAGCCGACGCTGCTGATCCTGGCGGAACCGCTGCTGCGCGAGGGCCTGCAGCGCATCCTGGCCAACACCTACACCGTGGTGGAGCCCGGCGGCGAGGGCGCCGAATCGCCCCAGCCCAGCGGCGTGCAGCTGCTGGTGTGGAGCGTGGGCAGCACCATGCCGGCGGCCACCCTGGAGCGGGAACTGCAGCAGCTGCAGGAGCGCTGGCAGCCGGCGCCGCTGCTGCTGCTGCTGCCCGGCGAGACCCGCTACCCAAGCGACTGGCTGCTGCAGCTGCCGGTGGAGGGGCTGCTGCAACAGGCCCAACCCGAGGAGATCCCCGGCGCCGTGGCCACCCTGCTGGAGGGGGGTCGGGTGCTGGAGCTGCGCCCCCTGGCCACCGCCGACGACACCGACGCCCCACAACCCCAGGGGCTGGGGGTGTGGCTGCTGCGCAGCGGCCTCGAGCAGATCGAGCGGGAACAACGCCGCTGCCAGGGCTGGCTGCAGCGCAGCCAGGGGGTGCTCAGCCAGCTGATGCTGCGGGGCCGGCTGCGGGAGCTGGCCATGGCCCATCGCCTGTTGCTGTGGCTGTGGGGCCCCATCAGCCTGGCCTTCGCCGATCAACCGGCCCCCCTCGACGGTGCCCCAGCCCCCCCCGGCACCGCCATCACCGTGCGCGAACGCAGCGCCATCGGGGTATGGCAGGCGATCCGCGGGCGCCTGGAGGCGGCCATTGAGGCCGGCCTGGACAACCGCAGCGGCCAGCTGCTGGCCCTCGAAGGGCTGAACGCCCACCACCGCCGCGATCTGCTGCTGGCCCTGATCGGCCAGCTCGATCTGTTGCTGCTGCGGCTCCGCCACGACCACCTGCGCGGTGAGGCGCTGGAGCAGCGCTGGCAGCAGTTGCAGCCCGAGCTGCGCCGCCTCTCGCTGCGGGCCATGGCCGGCGAATACGTGCAATTGCCTCAGCAAGGGGGCCTGCTCAAGGTGGCCGAAAGCCTCAGCGCCGCCTCCCAGCTCGACGGGATCGACCCCGAACTGCCGGCGGCCCTGCCGATGCTCGGCTGCCTGGTGCAGGCCCAACCCCTGCTGGTGGAGGGGCGGCTGCTGCCCCCCGATGAACCCAAGGCCCTGCTGCAGCTGGAGGCGTTGATCAGCAACTGGCTGATCCGCAATGGCGAGCTGATCGCCGCCGATGTGCTCGCCTGCTGCAGCGAATGGCCGGAACTGCGCCGCTACCTGCTGCGGGCCGACCTGCTGCCCACCCGCAACCTGGAGCGCCTGCGCAACCAGCTCAACGCCCAACAACGCTGGAGCAGCTTGTTTGAGCGGCCGGTGCAGCTTTACGAAAGCCAGCGCTTGCTCTACCGGCTCGAGGCCGGAGCCATCGCCCCCCTGCTCCTCACCGAACCCCGCGATGCCGAACTGCGCCAACTGGGCTGGGGGCAACAGCTGGTAACCCTCAGCCTCGAGGCCCGCGATGCCCTGGCGCCGCAGCTCCAGGCAGCCCTGCGCCGCCTCGGCGATCTGGTGGTGGTGGTGCTCACCCAGGTGATCGGCCGGGCCATTGGCCTGGTGGGCCGCGGCGTTCTGCAGGGGTTGGGGCGCAGCGTCAGCCGCGGATAGGGCGCGCCAGCGAGCCGCCACAATGGCCCCAGACCCCGCTGCTGCTTGATGCCTGGACGTTTGGCCCGCCTGCTGCTCAGCCTGCTGCTGGCGCTGACGCTCCTGCCGGCGGCCGCCTTCGCCGCCCGCGACACCAACAGCTACGACGGCAACATCTACGCCCTCTATGCCGGCAACGGCTCCCTGGTGCCGCCCCGCAGCACCCTGGCCCAGGCCCTGGAGGAGCACCGCCCCGTGGTGCTGGGCTTCTTCCTCGACGACAGCGCCGCCAGCAAGCAGTACGCGGTGGTGTTCAACGAACTGCAGCGCCTCTGGGGCCGCACCGCCGAACTGATCCTGCTGCCCACCGACCCCCTGCAGAACCGCCCCGGGCAGGGGGCCGGCGACCCCGCCACCTACTGGCATGGCGAAATCCCCCAGGTGGTGGTGTTCAACACCGCCGGCACGCCGGTGCTCGATCAAACCGGCCCCGTGAGCATCGATGCCATCAACGCCGCCCTCACGGAGGTGACCGGCCTCAAACCCCAGGGCGACGTGAAGCTCAGCCTCAACCGCGAGGTGAACGAGCTCAACAGCGAGATCGTGCCCGCCCGCTGAGCGCATCCATGTCCACCCGCCAGGAAAGCGACAGCCTCGGCGCCATCGCCGTGCCCGCCGAGCACTACTGGGGCGCCCAGACCCAGCGCTCGATCACCAACTTCCCCTTCGGCCAG
>JBIKKZ010000170.1:0-4253 GCA_044360095.1 Vulcanococcus sp.
CGAAGTACATGATGTTCTCGCCCTCGTTCATGTGGGCGGCACCGCCGGTGGGCAGCTCAAAGGGCTGCTCCTTGGCGCTGGTCCAGGTGATGGCGTACTTCTCTTCGGTTTCAGCGGCGTTGAGCAACCCGCCCGTGCTGCCGATGTACTTCGGAAGTTGACCGCTCAGTTGACCGCTCGTTGCCATGGCTGTTCCGGAGGGGAGTCGGCAGACCGTTTCGCTCGGAAACTAGCACCGTGTTTTGGGGCCAACAGGCCGCCCCGCCAGGGTCTTCACACCCGTCAACAAACCCCATCCCCTCAGGCGCCGGCCACCGGGAAAAACACGGTGAGGGCATTGCCGGAGCGCTCCGCCAGGCGGCCGCCGAGGCTATGGAACAGGCGCTGGGTGGCCTGGCGGCTGAGCTGCAGGCTGCCGGTGCCGGGGTTCCAGCTCAGCACCGGCCCCACCCGCTCGGCGGTGGCGCCGGGCTCCTCCGCCCCCGGGGCCTCGGCGCTGGCGCTGAGCCGCAGCTTGAGGCGGGCGCCGGCGGGCCGCAGGCTGAGGGCCACCACCGCCCCGGCGGGCAGGCCGCGGCTGAAGCGGTCCACCAGCCCCCCCAGCACCGTTTCCAGGCGGGCCGGATCGCTGAGCACCGGCGGCAGATCGGCGGCGGCCCGCAGCTCCAGGGCCAAGCTGCGGCGCTGCAGCTGCTGGCGCCACAGGGGCTCCAGCCGCACCAGCAGCTGGGCCAGGTCGGTGCGGGCCAGGTGCTGATCGCCCGTTTCAGCGGGCTGGCGCTGCAGCTCCGCCGCCAGGAAGATCAGGCCGAAGCGGTCGATCTGCTCGCTGCATTCCCCATCGATCTGCTGCAGGCGCTGGCGCACCAGATCGGGCAGATCGCTGCGGCGCAGCAGCGATCGGATCAGGGTGCGGATCGTGGCCAGGGGGGTGCGCACCTCATGGGTGAGGGCCTCGAGCAGCGCCAGCTCACTGCTGGGGGCCGCCGCCGCGCCGCGGCCATCGCCTGCGGCCCGGTGCACCAGGGGCTGCAGGGTGAGGCTGGGGGCCATGGCCGCCAGGCGCTCCGCCAACCGCGGCCAAAACTGCGGCACCCGTTGGGGGTCGTTCTGCAGGGGACCCAGGGCCTGAATCGCCTGGCGCAGCCGTTGGGCCTGGGCAGGGTCGGTGCGCTGCAGCCGCTCATCCAGCCGCGTCAACGCCGCCGAGAGCGCCGCCGGCTCAAATTGCACCACCAGCCGCCGGGCCCGGTCGTCGCCCACCAGGGCCATGGCCACCTGCAGCCGCGGCGTGATCAGCACCAGCAGCGGGTCGGTGCCATCGGCCTCCTCCAGCGGCAGGCGCTCGAAGCCGCCGCCCGCGGTGGCGGCGGCCGCGGCCACACCGGTGGCCGGCAGCAGCGGCGCACTGGCCTGCAGCAGATCGCCCAGCTCGGAGGGGGCCCACACCCAGCCCTGCAGCTGCTGCAGCAGGGCTGGTTCGTAGAGGGCCGGCAGGGGGGCCGCCAGCCACACGCCCGGCTGGGGGCCCAGGGGCATCAGGAAATCCTCCTGCAGGGTGGCGAGCGCCGCCCACCACTGCCGCCGCACGCTGTCTTCATCACCACGGCCGGGGCCGTCGCCGTGGGCCAGGTCGCAGCGCAGGGCCGCCAGGGATCCGGCGCGGGGGGAGGCCGGATCCACCATCACCAACGGCCCGTAGGGGCACTGCCGCGTCGGGCCACCGACGCGCACAGCCCCAAGGCGATGAAGTTCACGAGCATGGCGGAGCGGCCGTAGCTCAGCCAGGGCAGGGGGATGCCGGTGATCGGCCCAAGGCCGATGGTCATGTTGATGTTCACCACCACCTGGAACATCACCATCGCGCCGATGCCCACCACCACCAGCGACTCCACATCGCTGCGGGCCTTGCCGGCGATCTGCAGCAGCCGCCAGATCCACACCACAAAGCCCACCACCACCACGGTGGCGCCGAGGAAGCCCATTTCCTCGCCCAGGGCACTGAAGATGAAATCGGTGTGCTGCTCGGGGATGAAGCGCAGCAGGGTGAGGTGCCCCTGCATCAGCCCGGTGCCAAACCAACCACCGGAGCCGATGCCCACCGTGCTCTGCAGCAGGTGGTAGCCGCCACCGAGGGGATCTTTGTTGGGGTCGAGGAACAGGGTGAGGCGGTCGCGCTGGTGGGGCTGCAGGAAGTTGTTCCAGAGGAAGGGGGTGGCCAGGGAGAACACCACCTCAACCGCCACCACCGCCAGGGGGGCCAGCCGTTTCCAGGGCAGGCTCCTCCAGGCCAGGTAGGCCATGGCGGGGATCCAGAGGAGCAACAGCCACGGGAGCACGCCGGCCACGATGGCGCTGATCACCGGCGAGATGAACAGCAGCACCCAGGCGCCAGGCATCCCCGACCAGAACATCATCACCAGCAGCACGGCGCCGAACACCAGCGAGCTGCCGAGGTCGGGCTGCACCAGCACCAGCAGCCAGGGCAAACCGATGATCGCCACCGGCCGCAGCAGATCCACGGGGCGCTCCACGGGATGGCGCCCCAGCACCCGGGCCAGCAGCAGGATCGCCCCCACCTTGGCGAACTCGGAGGGCTGCACATGGAAGCCGCCGATGTTGATCCAGCTCTGGGCCCCCAGGGCGCTCACCCCGACCACCCGCACGGCGATCAGGCTGGCCACCATCGCCCCGTAGATCACCCAGGGCCATCGGGTGATGCTCTCCACCGGCACCCGGGCCAGCAACAGGGCGATGCCCATGCCCACCGCAGCGGTGACCCAGTGCTGGTACCAATCGGCGTAGCCGGCCTGGCGCTGGGTGCTGGCGATCAGGATGCCCGCCACGAAGATCATCCCCAGCGGGATCCACCAGAGCAGCTTGTCGACGCCATCGAACCAGCGGCGCCGACGGCTGCGGCCGGCGGCGAAGACGCGGCCGCGGCGGGGGCCAAACAGCGGCAGCCCCAGCAGGGTCATGGCCCCGTCGCCACGGGCAGGCGCTGGGCCAGGTCGCGGAAGGCGGCCGCCGTGGCGGAGTCGGGCGCACTGAGCACCGCGGGCCGGCCGGCATCGCCGCCCTGCACCACCGCCAGCTCCATGGGCAACTGGGCCAGCAGCGGCACGTCGCTTTCGCTGGCGAGCTGGCTGCCGCCGCCGCGGCCAAACAGCTCGTAGCGCTTGTCGGGGGCGTCGGGAGGGATGAAGGCGCTCATGTTTTCCACTACCCCCAGCACCGGAACCCCCAGCTGCTGGAACATGGCGAGGCCCCGGCGCGCATCCTGCAGCGACACCATCTGCGGGGTGGTCACGATGATCACGCCCGCCATCGGCACCGCCTGGGCCAGGCTGAGCTGGGCATCGCCGGTGCCGGGCGGCAGGTCGACCACCAGCACATCGCGCTCACCCCACTCCACCTGATAGAGGAACTGGCGAATGATGCCGTTGAGCATCGGCCCCCGCCAGATCACCGGTTGGTGGGCATCGATCAGCAGCCCCATCGACACCATGGCGATGCCGCAGCTCTCGATCGGCGTGAGCACCTGCTCATTGCCGCTGCCCCGCACCTGGGGCGTCTGATCCGCCACCCCGAGCATGGTGGGGGCGTTGGGGCCGTAGATGTCGGCATCGAGCAGGCCCACCCGCAGGCCGCTGGCCGCCAGGGCGCAGGCCAGGTTCACCGCCACGGTGCTCTTGCCCACCCCACCCTTGCCGCTGCTCACGGCGATCACCTGCTTCACACCCGGGATCGACTGGCGCTCCGGGCCGCCGCCGCCGTGGCCGGCCGCACCGATCGGGGCCCCCTGCTGGGGGGCCGGGGCGGGGGGTGGGGCAATCTCGATCTGCACGTCGTCGATGCCGCCGAGCTGCAGCAGGGCGCCGCGGGCATCGGCGGCAATGCGCTCGCGCTGGGCATTGGCGTAACCCGGCAGGGCCAGGCGGAACACCACACGGTTGTTCTGCACCCGCACCTGCTGGATCCACTGCAGCTCCAGCAGGCTGCGGCCGCTGCCCGCATCCCGGAGCGGCTCAAGGGCCGCGAGGGCCTCGTGGAGGGCCTGATCTGCGCTGGCCATCGGGGGGTGCGGCGGTGGCTGGATCCTAAAAGCGTCCTCCCGAGGCGCTGGGGGCGCCGGCCGCGCCAGCGCCGGGATCACGAACTCTCTCGGCCCCTTGTGCCGAAGCGGCTCGGGCTGAAAAGGTGAGGGGGTCGCCATTGCCCCTGCGGGCTGAACCGCCGATGTTGAAGGGCCT
>JBIKKZ010000016.1:0-13516 GCA_044360095.1 Vulcanococcus sp.
CCCATCCAGTAGGCGGTGATGTTGCCGGCGTTGCCCACGGGGATGCAGAGCCAATCGGGGGCCTCACCCAGGGCATCCACCACCTCAAAGGCGGCCGTTTTCTGCCCCTGCAGCCGGTAGGGGTTCACCGAGTTCACCAGGGTGATCGGGTACTGGTTGGCCACCTCCTGCACAATCGCCAGGGCCCGGTCGAAGTTGCCCTTCACCGCCAGCACCTCGGCGCCATAGAGCAGGGCCTGGGCCAACTTGCCCTGGGCCACATAGCCATCGGGGATCAGCACGAACGCCCGCATGCCGCCGCGCCGGGCATAGGCGGCCGCGGCGGCGGAGGTGTTGCCCGTGCTGGCGCAGATCACCGCCTCAGAACCCGCCTCCTTGGCCTTGGAGATGGCCATGGTCATGCCCCGGTCCTTGAACGAACCGGTGGGGTTGAGGCCGTCGTATTTGAGGAACACCTTCACCCCCTTGCCGATGCGCTCGGCGATCACCGGGGCGGGGATCAACGGGGTGGCCCCCTCCCGCAGGGTGATCACCGGTGTTTTGGCGCTCACCGGCAACCACTTGCGGTAGCCCTCGATCAGTCCCGGCCAGTCCTGCATGGCCGGGCGGCGTCTGAAGGGCAGCAGGGGCACGGGCGCAGGGGTTGCTCTTGAAACCGAATCTACGGGGCGGGTTTCGCCGGGCTGCGCAGGCCGTCGAGGGGGGAATCGGTGAAGAACTGCACCAGCTGGCTGATGGATTTCGCCTTCTCCAACACCGCCATCAGGGCCGGAATGCTCACTTCCATCTCCCCCACCGGATAGGCCTGCAGGAAGCTGATGGCACTGATGCGGCCATCCCCCTTGGCCAGGGCATTGAGGATGCCGGCCCGCAGGGCCTGGATGCCCACCTTTTTGGCGTAGAGCGGATACACGATCTGGGCGACCCGCGCCAGCACCGCTTCTCCGAGGCGGGTGTTCAGTAGCCGGCTGGTGAGCACCAGGGGAATGGCCAGCTCCGCTTTGAGCAATTTGGCGATTTCGGCGGGCTTCTGTTTTGCCACCGCCAACACATCAACCATCAGGCCCCGCGCTTCGCCCGTTTCCGCCAGAAACACCAGATCCGCCACGCTGATCGAGCGGCGGAAGGCGCCGGTCACGAACACCACGTTGTCGGCGGCGTGGCCCGCAAGCGGGAGAAGCGGTGCCCCCGGGAGGCCCGCGGCGAGGGCGGCACCGAGGGCGACGGCGGCCAGGCGTTGGCGGCGGCGTTGCCGAGGGCGGAGGGCCATGGTGCGGGAGGGAGTTTGGGCCCGACCCTAGGCCGGTTGGCCGCTGCTGCCCGCGCCCACCAGCACATCCCGCAGCAGCCGCACCACGCTGCGCTCTGCCAATCCCTTGGCCAGGTCGGCCCCCATGCGCCGCAGTTCGGTTTCCTGCAGCAGCCGAGGGATGCGCTTTAGCAACAGCTGGGGTTCGAAGCCGGGCAGCTGCCGCAGGATGGCCACCAGGCGGGCGACAGGCTCCAGGGACAACACCGCCTCGCTGGCAGCAACGTCGCTGTCGCCGGGGGTTTGCCGGCTGCGCAGGCCCGGGGGCAGCAGCGGGGCCGGCACCCGGCGGCTCAGGGCCAGGGCCGTCTGCCAGCCCAGGGCATCCATTTGGTTCACAGCCGCGTCCACCAATTGCTGCCGCAACAGGCCGGCGTTGGGGGAGAACAGAAAATCCAACACTTGATCCAAGAGGCCATCGAGGTCGAGCTGGCTGCCGCTGGCGGCGCTGGTGATCAGGTTGTCGAGCCGTTGCCAGCGGAAGATCTCGCCGTCGAACAGCATTTCCCGCAGGCTGTTGCGCAGCTGCGGGTCGGGATCCTCCATCAGCCGCCTGGCGAAGTAGGGGTAGGCGGCCCCGAGGATCTTGAAGTTGGGATCCACGCTGAGGGCGATGCCCTCGAGGGTCACCAGCGAGCGAATGATCAGGGCGTAGTAGGGGGGAACGCGGAAGGGGAAGCGGTACATCACCCCGGAGAGGTCGTCGGTGACGGCCTTGAAATCCATGCGGCTCACCCCCATCTCCAGGGCCTGGCCGAACACCTGCTCAAAAGCTGGCACGATCGGCTCGAGGTTCACGTCCTCCGCCAGGAAGCCGAGGCTCACGAAGTCGCCCGAGAGCTTGTTGAAGTTGCGGTTCACCAGGTGCACCACCGCCTGGATCAGGCCGGTGCGGCTCTCGCGGCTCACCTCGCTCATCATTCCGAAGTCGAGGTAGGCGAGGCGGCCGTCCGCCAGGGCCAGCAGGTTGCCCGGGTGGGGGTCGGCGTGGAAAAAGCCGTGCTCGAGCAGCTGTTGCAGCGAGCAGTTCACCCCCACCGACACCATGTCGTCGGGGTCGATGCCCAGCTCCCGCACCGCTTCGAGGTTGGTGAGCTTCACCCCGTCGATCCACTCCATGGTGAGCACGCGCCGGGCGGTGGCATGGCGGTGGATGCGGGGCACCGCGATGCGCGGGTTGTGGGCGTGGAGGGCGGCGAAGGTTTCGGCGTTGGTGGCCTCGTTGCAGTAATCCATCTCCTCAAACACCCGCTTGCCCAGCTCATCGATCAGGGCCACCAGGTCGGAGCGGATCAGGCCGATGTTTTGGTTGAGCCAGGCGGCGATGTTGCGCACGATGTAAAGGTCGAGCGTGATCTGCTCGCGCAGCCCGGGCCGTTGCACCTTCACGGCCACCTTCTCGCCTGTGAGCAACACGCCGCGGTGCACCTGCCCGAGTGACGCCGCCGAGATCGGTTCCCGCTCCAGCTCGGCGTAGATCGTCTGAATGGGGGCCCCCAGGTCTTCTTCGATGCAGGCCATGGCCAGGGCGGAGTCGAAGCCGGGCAGCTGGTCCTGCAGTTGCGCCAGCTCCTCCAGCAGCAGGGGTGGAATGATGTCGGGCCGGGTGGAGAGGGCCTGACCGGCCTTGATGAAGGCGGGCCCCAGGGAGGCCACCAGGTCGGCCGCTTCCTTGGCGCGGGCCCGGGCATGGTCGGGGTCGTTGAGCCGGCGGGTGAGCCAGTCGATCGACACGCTGAGCAGGTAGAGCCCGATGGGCACCAGGGTTTGCCAGACCCGGCGGATCAGCCGTTGGGGGTGGCCGGCGTAGATGCGGCTGATGGCCGCGGGGTCGTACTCGAGCAGCCCAGCCGCCTCGATGAAGTCGCTGAGGTCGGCGGACGGGCTGGTGGTTGGGGCCGGCTGGTGTGCTGCGGCGATGTTTTGGATTTCTGTACTGTCCTTACGCTGTTCAGAGCCTGTCTGGTCTGTACAGATTGTCGCGGCCGTTGGTTGCGGCACACCCTGCTCCGGGCCGGGATCCTCTGCGGCGCCGAACACGGCAGCCCGCATCGCCGCCGCCGCCGCTTCGGCCGCCGTGGGGGTGGCTGGGCGCATGGCCATGCCGCGGGGCAAGGGGAGGTGTGCTCCCCCCTTCTAAACGAAAGACACAGCCGCTACGGTCGGGCCCTACACCCGGCCGCTCCCGCCGCCCTGTGCTCACCGGACTGCGCCTCGAGAACATCGCTCTGATCGAGCGGTTGCAGCTGGAGTTCAGCGGCGGCTTCACGGTGCTCACCGGTGAAACCGGGGCCGGCAAGTCGATCCTGCTCGACGCCCTCGATGCCCTGTTGGGGGGATCGGGACCGCGCCTGCTGCGCCAGGGGGCGGCGCGCGGCGCCATCGAGGCCAGTTTCAGCCTCACCCCACCCCTGCTGGCCTGGCTGGAGCAGCAGCAGCTGGAGGCGGAGGAGGGCGAACTGCTGTTGAGCCGGGAGTGGCGCCTCAGCGAGGAGCGGCTCAGCAGCCGCCACCGGCTCAATGGGGTGGCGATCAACCGGGCCCAGATCCAGGAGCTGCGCCCGCTGCTGTTGGACCTCACCGTGCAGGGCCAGACCCAGCAGTTGGCGCGGCCGGGGCAGCAGCGGCGCTGGTTGGATCGCTTTGCGGGCCCACCGCTCCAGGCCCTGTTGGCACCGGTGGCGGAGGCCCACCGCACCTGGCGTGGCGCTGGCCAGGCCTTGGAGCGGTCCCAGGCCAATTGGGAGCAGCTGCAGCAGGAGCGGGAGCGGCAGGAGCAGTTGCTGGCGGATCTGGAGGCGGCCCAGCTGGAGGATCCCGCTGAGCGGGAGCAGCTCCAGGCCGAGGAAAACCGCCTGGCCCATGGGGTGCGGCTGCAGCAGGGGGTGATGGGCCTGATCGGCCGGTTGGTGGAGGGGGCGGAGGAGGCCCCTTCCGTGCTCGATCACCTGTCGGCCTGCGAGGGCGAGCTGGCGGCCATGCAGCAGCTGGATCCCACCCTGGCGGAGCTCAGCGCTCGCTGCAGCGACGGGTTTGCCCAGCTCCAAGATCTGGCCCGTGCGCTGGACCGCTACGGCGCCGCCCTGGAGAGCGATCCAGAGAGCCTCGGGCAGCTGCAGGAGCGCATCGCCCAGCTGAAGGCGTTGGAGCGGCGCCACGGCAAGGATCTTGCAGCCTTGATCGCCTGGCGCGATGCCCTGCGGGAGCAGCTGGCCCCCGGAGGCGGTGGGGCCAGCCTGCAGGCCCTGGAGGCGGCGGAGCGTTCGAGCCGCGAGGCGCGCGACCGGGCCAATGGGGCGCTCTCAGCTGCACGCCAGGCCGCGGCAGAGGCGCTGCAGGAGATGTTGCTGGCGCGGCTGCGGCCGATGGGGCTCACCCACGTGCGCTTTGCCGTGGCGATCGAGCCCGCCGCCCCCACGGAGGAGGGGGCCGATGCGGTGCAGTTTCTGTTTTCCGCCAACCCCGGCCAACCCCTGGCCCCCCTGGCGGAGGTGGCCTCCGGCGGTGAGATGTCGCGTTTTCTGCTGGCGCTCAAAACCTGCCTGGCGGCCGCCGACCCCCACGTGACGCTGTTGTTCGATGAAATCGACGCCGGTGTGAGCGGCCGCGTCAGCGGTGCCATGGCGGAGTTGCTGCAGCAGCTCGCCGCCCAGCGCCAGGTGTTCTGCGTGACCCACCAGCCCCTGGTGGCCGCCGCCGCCGACCACCACTTCCGGGTGGCCAAGGAGGTGCAGGATGGCCGCACCCACACGCGGGTGTCCCAACTGCGGGACACTCAGGCCCGCCAGGCGGAGCTGGCGGAACTGGCCGGCGGCGATTCCGGCGAAACCCGCAGCTACGCCGCCAGCTTGCTGAAGCGGGCCGCCTGACTACGGCCCCCCGAGAACCCCCGTAGAATCCTGCGTT
Organism: Vulcanococcus sp.; assembly: GCA_044360095.1. Classification (GTDB taxonomy): domain Bacteria; phylum Cyanobacteriota; class Cyanobacteriia; order PCC-6307; family Cyanobiaceae; genus Vulcanococcus. The sequence goes on from JBIKKZ010000016.1 coordinate 5,216, forward strand.
CTTGAGCCCTTTGGATGCCTCGCGCCCTCGCCCAGAGCGTGTCTGAAAAAGCGGCGCTGCAGGCCCTCCATGGCGGCTCCCTGGAGGACGTGATCCGGGTGCGGGGCGCCCGCCAGCACAACCTCAAGAACGTCGACGTCACCATCCCGCGCAACAAGCTGGTGGTGTTCACCGGGGTGAGCGGCAGCGGCAAGAGCTCCCTGGCCTTCGACACGATCTTTGCGGAGGGCCAGCGCCGCTACGTGGAGAGCCTGTCGGCCTACGCGCGCCAGTTCCTCGGCCAGGTGGACAAGCCTGATGTGGATGCGATCGAGGGGCTGTCTCCCGCCATCTCGATCGACCAGAAGTCCACCAGCCACAACCCGCGCTCCACGGTGGGCACGGTCACCGAAATCCAGGACTACCTGCGCCTGCTGTTCGGCCGCGCCGGCGAGCCCCATTGCCCGGAGTGCGACCGCTCGATCCGGCCCCAGTCGATCGATGAGATGGTCGACCAGATCCTGCAACTGCCGGAAGGCACTCGGTATCAGCTGCTGGCGCCGGTGGTGCGCGGCAAGAAGGGCACCCACGTGAAGCTGCTCTCAGGTCTGGTGGCGGAGGGATTCGCGCGGGTGCGCATCAACGGTGAGGTGCGTGAACTCGCCGACAACATCGAGCTCGACAAGAATCACGCCCACAACATCGAGGTGGTGGTGGACCGCCTGGTGGCCCGCGAGGGGGTGCAGGAGCGCCTCACCGATTCGCTGCGCACGGCCCTGAAGCGTGGAGAAGGGTTAGCCCTGGTGGAGGTGGTGCCCAAGGCCGATGAGCCGCTCCCCGAAGGGATCGAGCGCGAGCGCCTCTACTCGGAAAACTTTGCCTGCCCGGTGCATGGGGCGGTGATGGACGAGCTGTCGCCGCGGTTGTTCTCGTTCAACAGCCCCTACGGCGCCTGCCCCGATTGCCACGGCATCGGCCACCTGCGCCAGTTCACCACCGAGCGGGTGATCCCCGATCCCTCGCTGCCGGTCTACGCGGCGGTGGCCCCTTGGGCTGAGAAGGACAACGCCTACTACTTCTCGCTGTTGTATTCGGTGGGGGAGGCGTTCGGCTTCGAGATCAAGACCCCCTGGAACGAACTCACCCCTGAACAGCACGACGTGCTGCTCAACGGCTCGAAGGAGCCGATCGCGATCCAGGCCGACAGCCGCTACCGCAAGGCCCAGACCTACCTGCGCCCGTTCGAGGGGATCCTGCCGATCCTCGAGCGCCAGCTGCGCGACGCCAGCGGGGAATCGATGCGCCAGAAGCTGGAGAAGTATCTGGAGCTGGTGCCCTGCGCCAGTTGCCATGGCCTGCGGCTCAAGCCCGAAGCCCTGGCCGTTCGGGTGGGCCCCTACCGGATCCACGAGCTCACCAGCAGCAGCGTGGGCGAGAGCCTGCGCCGCATCGAGGAGCTGATGGGGGTGGGGGCCAGCGAAGGCGCCGAGCCGTTGCTCAGCCCCCGCCAAATTCAGATCGGCGATCTGGTGCTGCGGGAGATCCGCATGCGCCTCAAATTCCTGCTGGATGTGGGGCTCGACTACCTGAGCCTCGACCGCCCAGCCATGACCCTCTCTGGCGGCGAAGCCCAGCGCATCCGGCTGGCCACCCAGATCGGTGCCGGCCTCACCGGGGTGCTCTACGTGCTGGATGAGCCGAGCATTGGCCTGCACCAGCGCGACAACGATCGCCTGCTCAACACCCTCACCAAGCTGCGGGATCTGGGCAACACCCTGATCGTGGTGGAGCACGACGAGGACACGATCCGCGCCGCCGATCACATCGTGGACATCGGTCCCGGTGCCGGTGTGCACGGCGGTCACATCGTGGCGGAGGGAAGCCTCGACACCCTGCTGGCGGCCGACGACTCCCTCACCGGCGCCTATCTGAGCGGCCGCCGCGCCATTCCCACCCCGGCGGAACGCCGCAGCAGCGGGTCCCGCAAGCTCACCCTGGTGGGCTGTGAGCGCAACAACCTCTCCGGGTTCGACGTCGACTTTCCCCTGGGGCGCCTGGTGTGCGTCACCGGGGTGAGCGGCAGTGGCAAGAGCACCATGGTGAACGAGCTGCTGCACCCGGCCCTCGAGCACAAGCTGGGCCTGAAGGTGCCCTTCCCCTCAGGGGTTCAGGAGCTCAAGGGGATCAAGGCGATCGACAAGGTGATCGTGATTGATCAGTCGCCGATCGGCCGCACACCCCGCTCCAACCCGGCCACCTACACCGGCGCCTTCGATCCGATCCGTCAGGTGTTTGCCGCTACGGTGGAGGCCAAGGCCCGCGGCTACCAGGTGGGCCAGTTCAGCTTCAACGTGAAGGGCGGCCGTTGCGAGGCCTGCGGCGGCCAGGGGGTGAACGTGATCGAGATGAACTTCCTGCCGGATGTCTACGTGCAGTGCGACGTGTGCAAAGGCGCTCGCTACAACCGCGAGACGTTGCAGGTGAAATACAAGGGCCACACCATCGCCGATGTGCTGGAGATGACGGTGGAGCAGGCCTGCGAGGTGTTCTCCGCCATTCCCCAGGCGGCGGATCGCCTGCGCACGCTGGTGGATGTGGGCCTGGGTTACGTGAAGCTGGGCCAGCCGGCCCCCACCCTCTCCGGCGGCGAGGCCCAGCGGGTGAAGCTGGCCACGGAGCTCTCCAAGCGGGCCACCGGCAAGACGCTCTATTTGATCGACGAGCCCACCACCGGCCTGAGTTTCTACGACGTGCACAAGCTGATGGACGTGATCCAGCGGCTGGTGGACAAGGGCAATTCGGTGCTGGTGATCGAGCACAACCTCGACGTGATCCGCTGCTCCGACTGGATCATTGATCTCGGTCCAGAAGGGGGCGACAAGGGCGGCCAGATTGTGGTCAGCGGCACCCCAGAAGAGGTGGCGGAGCATCCCACCTCGCACACGGGCAGGTATCTCAAGCAGGTGCTGGAGCAGCATCCGCCCATGGTGGCGGCGGCTTGAGCATCAGCTCAGGGGCGGCACCAGTTCCGTGATCTGATCCTTCACTCCGAGGCTGAGGTTGGTCACCGTGCCAGCGCCGCTGTCTGGATCCAGGCTGGTGGCATCCAGCCGCAGGCTGCGGCCATCCGCCAGCAGCACCCCCAGCAGGGGTTGGCTGCCGTTGCACAGGTCCACCAGTTGATCGCCGCGCTGCTCGAAGCGCACACCGATCTGGCCGATGTCGCCCCGTTGGCAGCGGCGCAGGTTGTCCAGGGGGAGCCGTTGGATCAGCCCTTGGCAACTGGCCATCACCACGTTGCTGCCCTCGGCGAGGCCCACGGCCCCCACCACCGCTTCCCCGGGAAGCAGCCTCAGCAGCACAGGCCCCTGGGCATTGCGGCCCATCACCGGCAGGTTGGTCTCGTTGACCGCCAAGCGCAGTAGGCGGCCGGTGCTGCTGGCCACCACCAGATCCTGGCTGTCCCGGCAGAGCACCGCCCGCTTCAAGGTCACCCCATCCTTGAGTTTGAGCACCGAGGTGGCGCGGCCGGAGAGGTCCTGGAATTCCTCGATCGGTAGCCGCTTGAAGCGGCCGTCGCTGCTGAGCAGGCCCACGCTGGCGCCAGCGGGGTCTTGCGGCATCACCAGCAGCTGCACCACCCGTTCCCCTTTCATCCCCTCCGGCAGGAAGGTCTCCAGGGGTCCGGGTTGCTGGCCAGCGAACTCCCAGCGCAGCAGCGCCACGCGGCCCGCGTCGGTGAAGGCCAACACCGCTGGGTGCTGCGATACCGGCAGGATCAGCCGTGCCGGTGCGGGGTGTTCCCCAAGCGGCGCCGGTTCGTCGAGGTGCAGGCGCCCCAGCAGTTGCGGCCCCACCACCTTCACCTGGCCATCCGCCTGGATCAGCAGGCGGCCGTCGCTGGAGAGCCCGTCCAGGGCCCGTTGGCGCAGAAGTTCACTGTTGGGACGCTGAGCCGCTGTGCGCTGGGCCACCAGTTCATCGCCGCCCTCCACCAGGCGGGTGCGCCGCGGCGTGGCGAAGCGCTTCTTGAGGGCCTTGAACTCCGCCACCATGGCGTCGAGCAGGGCCGGCCGTTCGTCCAGCAGGTGGTGCAGCCGGGCCCGTTCCTGACGCAGGTCGTCGGCCTCCTTGTGCAGGCTCTCCTGCTCCAGGCCGGTGAGCCGACGCAGGGGCATGGCCAGCACTGCATCGGCCTGGCGCTCGTTGAGATCCAGGTGCACCTGAAGGCTGGCCTTGGCGCTGGCGGCATCGGGGGCGGCTGTGATCATCTCGATCACCTTCGGCAGGGCATTGAGGGCTGTGATCAGGCCCTCCACCACCTCCAGCCGACTCTCCGCCCGCTTGAGGGCATGGCGGGTGCGCCGGATCAGGGTGAGTTCGCGGTAGTCGAGGAATTCCTGCAGCAGCTGGCGCAGGGTGAGCTGGATCGGCTTGCCATGCACCAGCGCCAGCAGGATGGCGCCGTAATTGCTTTGCAGGGCGGTGCGGCGCTGCAGTTCGGCTAGCACCGTTTCCGGGTTGGCGTCGCGGCGCAGTTCCACCACCACGCGCATGCCGTCGCGGTCGGATTCGTCGCGGATGTCGGCGATGCCGTTGAGCTTGCCCTCATTCACTTGCTCCGCCAGCTTCTCGATCCAGCCCGCCTTGCTCAGTTGGTAGGGCAGCTCGGTGATCACCACGGCGCCGCGTTTGTGGCGGCCTTTGCCGGGTTGGATTTCTTCGATGTGGGCTACGCCCCGCATCGGAATGCTGCCGCGGCCGTGCAGATAGGTGTCGCGCACGCCGCTGCCGGTGAGCACCTCACCGCCGGTGGGGAAGTCGGGGCCCGGCACCAGCTCCAGCAGCTTCTCGTCGCTGAGATCCGGCTTGCGCAGCAGCGCGATCAAGGCATCCACCACCTCGCCGAGGTTGTGGGGCGGGATGTTGGTGGCCATGCCTACGGCGATGCCCGTGCAGCCGTTGAGCAGCAGGAAGGGCAGCTGGGCCGGCAGCACCGTGGGCTCCTGTTGGGAGCCGTCGAAGTTGGGGGCGAAATCAACGGTGTCATCGCCGATTTCATCGAGCATCGCCTCGTTGGCGATGGGCGCCAGGCGCGTTTCCGTGTAGCGCATGGCGGCCGGTGGGTCGTCGTCCACCGAGCCGAAGTTGCCGTGGCCGTCGAGCAGGGGGTTGCGGCTGGCGAAGGTTTGCACCAGGCGCACGAGCGCGTCGTAGACGGCCTGGTCGCCGTGGGGGTGGTACTTGCCGAGCACGTCGCCCACCACGCGGGCGCACTTGCGGTATGGCCGGTCTGGGGTGAGCCCCAGCTCGTGCATGGCGTACAGGATGCGCCGTTGCACCGGCTTGAGCCCGTCGCGGGCGTCGGGCAACGCCCGGCCCACGATCACGCTCATGGCGTACTCGAGGTAGGAGCGCTGCATCTCCTGATGCAGGTCCACTGGCTCGATGCGGCCGTCGCCGATGGGCATCCGTTACCTGAGCCGGGGGCCGAACGTGGGCGTCAGCTTACCGATGGTGTCAGGGTTGGCGTCAGGGTTCGTCGTCGCCGTTGCTGGTGCCGGCGTTGGCCTGGGCCCGCTCCACATCGGCCTTCAGCGGCGCTTGGGCCAGCAGCTTGGCGGTGGACACCCGCAGCCGGCTGCCCCACAGCTGCTCCTTCTGATAACTCTCGAGCACGTAGTTGGGGTCCCCCGCCAGGGCCTTGTGGGCCAACTCCAGGCTTTCAGGGTTGCCCGGTTTCTGGCCGTTCAGGGCGGCCGCCAGGGCCAGCATTGGTTCGGCGGCGTTGGGCTTGATCGTGAGCACCCGCCGCCAGCGTTTGATCGCTTCGCCGTCTTTGTTTTGCTCGTAGAGCACCAGGGCCTGGTTGTTGATCGCCTCCCAGAAATCGCCGCGCAGGGCGGAGGCCCGCTCGAAGGCCGCCAGGGCGTCACCGCCCTTGGCCATCAGGATGTAGGCGTTGCCCAGGTCGAAGTAGGCGCCGGGGTTTTTGTCGTCGAGCTTGAGGCCTTGGCGGATCAGCTCCGCCGCCTGTTGGGGTTGGTTTTCCTTCAGGGCCAGGGATCCCTGGGCAAAGAGGATGCCGGGGTTGCGGGGGTCGAGTTCACGGGCCCGGGCCAGGGACGTGCCCGCCGCTTTGTTTTGGCCGCTGCGCAGCTGCGCCTCCGCCAGCAGCACCCAGCCGCGCGGGTCGGCGGGGATCAGTTGCACGGTGAGGGCCGCCAGCCGGGCGGCGTCCTCCGCCTGGCCAATGCGCAGCAGGCGCGCGGCCGCTTGGGCGATCCCCAAGCCCGCCCCCTCCAGGTTGCGCGGGCTGGGGGTGAGCACGTAGGGCACGAAGGCCACGCTCAACAGCATTGGAGTTGCCGCCAGAGACCTCAACCAGCGCGCAACCATTGCTGCCCAGTGCCTTCCAGCGCAGGTTAGGGCTGAATGCTGGGGCTGGCCGGCGCCGCGGCGGCACGGATGTTGCGGCGCCACATCGCCGGCCTGATGCGCCGCAGGGCCGAGGCCCGCAATTTTTCATCCCACTCGGCGTCGCTCCAGTTCAGGGCCTGCTCCGCCTGGAGATCCAGCCACCAGGGCCGCGGTTGCAGGTCGGGCTCGTCGCTGCTGGCCTGGGGTCCCTGGTTCCAGGGGCAGACGTCCTGGCAGATGTCGCAGCCCGCCACCCAACCCTGCAGCTGATCGGCAATGGCCGCCGGCAGGGCGTCGTCGCGGTTTTCGATGGTGTGGAAGGCGATGCAGCGGCGCGCATCCACCACGAACGGTTCGGTGATGGCGGCCGTGGGGCAGGCATCCAGGCAGGCGCTGCAGGCGCCGCAGGCGGGCTGGGCCGGCCTGTCGGCGGGCAGCTCCAGGGTGGTGAGCAGGTGCCCCAGCAGCAGCCACGAGCCGTGGCCGCGGTGGATCAGGTTGCCGTGTTTGCCGATCCAGCCCAGCCCCGCCTGTTCGGCCCAGGCCTTGTCCATCAGGGGGGCGCTGTCCACGCAGGCCCGCCAGCGCACCCCCGGCAGCTCCTGCTCCAACCAGCGCCCCAGGGCCCGCAGCCGGCCGTCGATCAGCCGGTGGTAATCGCGTCCCCAGCCGTAACGGGCCACCTTGAGGCTGCCCGGGCTGCGCTCGGCCGCCACGTAGTAGGGCAGCCCCACCGCCACCAGGCTGCGCACCCCCGGCAGCAGCTGGTGGATGTCACGGCGCCGCGGGTCCGCCATCCAGGCCATGCCGGCCTGGTGGCCCGCCGCCAGCCAGCGCTCCAGCGCAGCGCTGCGCAGCCGCAGCCGTTCGGGGTCCGCGGGCTCCACCGCGGCGATGCCCACCGGGTCAAACCCCAGTTGCCGCGCCTTGGCCTTGATCGTGTCGGCTTGATCCACCGCCCTTACGATTGCGCGATCGCATCCGTTCCACTGTGAGTTCAGCAGCGTCCGGCCGTTTCGCCACCCTGTTCCGTTGGCTTGGCCTCACCCTGGTGGTGTTGTTGGCGCTGCAGCTGTTGGCCGTGTTGGCGGTGAACGGTTGGGGCGAGGAGAGCTTCCGCCAGTTGGTGTCCACCACCCTGATCACCCAGTCGCCGATGGCGTTTGTGGGCATGTTGCTGATGCTGATCGGTGCCCGCCTGGATGAGCCGGTGCCGGGTCGCACCCCCCTGCGCTGGTTTGTGGCTGTGGTGAGCGGTGTGCTGGCGTTGTTGCTGTTGATCACCATCCCGGTGACCATCAGCGGCGACCGCGCCCTCAGCGACCAGGCCAACCACGCGCTGCTGGCCCAGAGCGGCCAGCTGTCCATGGCCCGCGCCCAGCTGGAGAACCCCCAGGTGATCGACCAGGTGATCCTGCAGGGGGAGCAGGCGGGCCAGATCCCCGCCGACGCCACCGAGGCCGAAAAGCAGCAGATCGCCAAGTCGTTCATGGGGCGCCAACTGCAGCAGGCGGAAGACCAGCTCAAGCAGGCCGAGAACCGCCGCGATCTGGCCGCCAACCAGCGGCGCATCGGCGGCACCGGCACCGCGTTGGTGCTGGTGGCGGCGTTCATCCTTTTGACCCTGTTCGCAGTGCTGTGAGGCCGGCTGGCTAAGTTGCAGCTACCCGCTGTTCTCCGGTTCCCCCGGCCCGTCGTTGGTGCAAGCCAGTCCAAGACCTGAGCAGCCGCTGGGTGACCGTCTCCAGCAGGACCTCAAGAACGACCTGATCGCCGGGCTGCTGGTGGTCATTCCGTTGGCCACCACCATCTGGTTGGCCACCACGGTGAGCCGCTTTGTGTTGGCGTTTCTCACGTCGATCCCCAAGCAGCTCAATCCGTTCAACACCCTCAACCCCCTGC
>JBIKKZ010000017.1:0-13301 GCA_044360095.1 Vulcanococcus sp.
ACCCTCGCCGATGCGGTGGAAGACCGCCTGGTGGCCCTGTTCCAGAAGCTGGGCATCGAGCGGGTGGCCAGCCTGCCGCCGCGCCGCTCCACCGAGCTGCCCAGCGTGGGGCCCGGCACCCAGCTGCTGCTGGCCCAGCCGTTTTTGAGTGGCACCGCCCGTGCATTGATCAACCGCGGTGCGGAGCTGATCCGTGCCCCCTATCCCTTTGGGGTGGAGGGCAGCCAGGCCTGGATGGCCGCGGCGGCGGCCGCCTTCGGCATCGCGCCGCAGACCGTGGCGGAGGTGCTGGATCCCCTGGTGGAGCGGGGTCAGCGCGCCTTGGCTCCCCTGCGGGAGACCTTGGCGGGCCAACGGCTGTTCCTGCTGCCCGATTCCCAGCTGGAGATCCCCCTGGCCCGTTTCCTGGCGCGGGAGTGCGGCATGGAGCTGGTGGAGGTGGGCACCCCCTACCTCGACCGCCAGCTGATGGCGGAGGAGTTGGCGCTCCTGCCCCCCGGCACCCAGATCAGCGAAGGCCAGCACGTGGACAACCAGCTGGCCCGGGTGCACGCCGCGCGCCCCGACCTGGTGGTCTGCGGCCTGGGGCTGGCCAACCCGCTGGAGGCTGAAGGCATGGCCACCAAGTGGTCGATCGAGCTGGTGTTCAGCCCCATCCACGGCATCGACCAGGCGGCGGACCTGGCGGAGCTGTTTGCCCGCCCCCTGCGCCGCCGCGCCGCCCTGAGCTTCGCCTGATGGAACTCACCCTCTGGACCTACGAAGGCCCCCCCCACGTGGGGGCCATGCGCATCGCCGCCTCGATGGAGGGGGTGCACTACGTGCTGCACGCCCCCCAGGGCGACACCTACGCCGACCTGCTGTTCACAATGATCGAGCGGCGGGATCGCCGTCCCCCCGTGACCTACACCACCTTCCAGGCCCGCGACCTGGGGGGCGACACCGCCGAGCTGGTGAAGCGCTCGATCGCCGATGCGGTGGAGCGGTTTGCGCCGGAGGCGTTGCTGGTGGGGGAGAGCTGCACCGCTGAATTGATTCAGGACCAACCCGGCGCCCTGGCGGCCGGCATGGGGTTTGGCGATCTGCCGATCGTGAACCTGGAGCTGCCCGCCTATTCCAAAAAGGAAAACTGGGGCGCCGCTGAAACCCTCTACCAACTGGTGCGCAGCCTGCTCAAGCCGCAGCTGCCGCCCCCCGGCACCCCCAAACCCGATCCCAGCCGCTGGCGCGCCGAGGGCCGGCGGCCGCGGGTGAACCTGCTGGGCCCTTCGCTGCTGGGCTTCCGCTGCCGCGACGACGTGCGCGAGATCACCCAGCTGCTGGCCAGCTACGGCATCGATGTGGCGGTGGTGGCGCCCCTGGGGGCAAGGCCCGCCGACCTACGGCGCATCCCCAGTGCCGATGCCAACGTGAACCTCTACCCCGAGCTGGCGGCAACGCTGTGCAGCTGGCTGGAGCGCCAGTTCGGCATGCCGTGCACCGGCACCGTGCCCATCGGAATCGGCGCCACCGTGGCCTTCCTGCGGGAGCTGCACGGGCTGCTGGGGCTGGAGCTGCCGGCCGAGCTTGTGGCCGCTGCCGATGGGGTGTGTGCGGCAGAGCGCCGCTCGCGCTTGCCCTGGTATTCCCGCTCGGTGGATTCCACCTACCTCACCGGCAAGCGGGTGTTCATCTTCGGCGACGCCACCCATGCCATGGCCGCCGCCCGCATCGCCAGCCGCGAACTGGGCTTCCAGGTGGTGGGCCTGGGCAGCTACAGCCGCGAGCTGGCCCGCGAGGTGCGCGCCGCCGCCCAGGAGCTGGGGCTGGAGGCCCTGATCAGCGACGACTACCTCGCCGTGGAGGCGGCCATCGCCGAGGCGGCCCCGGAGTTGGTGCTGGGCACCCAGATGGAGCGCCACAGCGCCAAGCGGCTGGGCATCCCCTGCGCCGTGATCAGCACGCCGCTGCATGTGCAGGATGTGCCCGCCCGCACCGCCCCCCAGATGGGCTGGGAGGGGGCGAATGTGATCTTCGACAGCTGGGTGCACCCGCTGATGATGGGGCTGGAGGAGCACCTGATCGGCATGTTCCGCCACGATTTCGAGTTTGTGGACGGCCACCGCAGCCACCTGGGCGATGGCGCCCCCACGCAGACTTCGGCCCAACCGGCCGAGTTGGCCTGGAGCCGTGACGGCGAGGCGGAGCTGGCCAAGATCCCCTTCTTCGTGCGCGGCAAGGTGCGGCGCAACACCGAGGCCTTTGCCCGCGAGCGCGGCCTGGCGGTGATCGACAGCGAAGCCCTCTACGACGCCAAAGCCCACTTCAGCCGCTGAGGTTTCGGTGCCTGCGAGTCAGGTGCTTGTACTCAGGTCTTTTTACCCAGATGCGGCTACAGCAAGGGTTGGTGCGCGCAGGTTCCGCCTGCGGCCGCCCCAGCCGCCTCACACCCCTCCCCCCAGGCCCGTTTCTATGACCACCACGCTCACCCGTCCCGATGGCGAGGGCAGTGTTCAGGTGCACCAGGAGGCGGGCCTCGAGATTGAGGAGGGCGCCCTGGTGATCGCCGTGTACGGCAAGGGGGGCATCGGCAAGAGCACCACCAGCTCCAACCTCTCCGCCGCCTTCTCCAAACTCGGCAAGCGGGTGCTGCAGATCGGTTGCGACCCCAAGCACGACAGCACCTTCACGCTCACCAAGCAGATGGTGCCCACGGTGATTGACATCCTCGAAACCGTGGACTTCCACACCGAGGAGCTGCGCCCCGAAGACTTCGTGTTCGAAGGCTTCAACGGCGTGCAGTGCGTGGAATCCGGCGGCCCACCGGCGGGCACCGGCTGCGGCGGCTACGTGACCGGCCAGACGGTGAAGCTGCTCAAGGAGCACCACCTGCTGGAGGACACCGACGTGGTGATCTTCGACGTGCTCGGCGATGTGGTGTGCGGCGGTTTTGCGGCGCCGCTGCAGCACGCCCACTACTGCCTGATCGTGACGGCGAATGATTTCGACTCGATCTTCGCCATGAACCGGATCATCGCGGCGATCCAGGCCAAGGCCAAGAACTACAAGGTGCGGTTGGGCGGCGTGGTGGCCAACCGCTCCAAGGACACCGACCAGATCGATCGCTTCAACGACCGGGTGGGGATGAAAACCATGGCCCACTTCCCCGATCTCGACGCCATCCGCCGCTCACGGCTGAAGAAGTGCACCATCTTTGAGATGGAGGCCACCCCGGAGGTGGAGGCGGTGCAGAACGAATACCTGCGCCTGGCCCAGTCGATGCTGGAAACCGTGAAGCCGCTGGAGGCCGAATCCCTCAAGGATCGCGAGATCTTCGATTTGCTCGGCTTCGACTGAGGCTCAGGGCCGCTGCCGCACGGGGTTGCTGAGCAGCCCCACACCACCGATCTCAACCTCAACCCGGTCGCCATCGCGCAGGAACCGTGGTGGCTTGCGGCCAGCCCCCACCCCCGCGGGGGTGCCGGTGAGGATCACGGTTCCGGCGAGCAAGGTGGTGCCCCGGCTCAGATCGGCGATCAGCCGAGCCACCGGGAAGATCATCGCGCTGGTGTTGGCCTGCTGCATGGTCTCGCCATTGAGGCGGGTGGTCAGCACCAGGTTCTGCAGGTCATCGATCCGGTCGATCGGCACCGGCTCGCCCAGGGGGCAGAAGCTGTCGAAGCTCTTGCCACGGCACCACTGGCCGCCGCCCCCGTGCCACTGCCACCAGCGCTGGCTCACATCGTTGGCGCAGGCCACGGCGGCGATCACATCCCGTGCCTGGGCTTCCGGGACATCGCGGGCATCGCAGCCCAGGATCACCGCCAGTTCGCCTTCGTAGTCGACCCCCAGGGGTGGATCGCCGTGCTCGGTCTGCACCACGGGGGGCAGCTCGATCGCCTCGCCGCTTCCGATCACGCAGGCGGGGTTCTTGTGGAACACCACCGGCTGCTCGGGCAACGGCACGGCGTCGCCCGTGGCCAGTTCGGCGGCGTGGTCGGCGTAGTTCTTGCCGATGCCGAGGATGGCCGGCGGCCGGCCCAGCGACGGGTGTCCCACCTCAGGCCAGCCCCACCAGTTTCAGCGATTCCTCCCAGACCCCCCGGGCGGTTTCAGGGTTGCTGGCCTTGTCGGAGAGCTCCTGGCTGAACTGCTTGCCCCCCTGCTTCTGGCGGTTGCCCCAGCTCCAATGCACGCCGGAGGCGCTGAAGGCCGGGTCGGCCACCACCTGGGCCACCCGCTCGCCCGCCAGGGCCTGGCTCACATAGCCGCCGGTGATGTTCTTCTGGAACCAGGGGAAGATCCTCTGGAACGCCCGCGGCGTGTTGCGGAACAGCGGCGTGTCGGCCACGCAGCCCGGGTAGAGCGAGCTGAACACGATGCCGGTGGAGCCGTGCAGGCGGCGATGCAGCTCCTGGGTGGTGATCATGTTGCAGAGCTTGCTGTCCTTGTAGGCCTTGCCGGGCTTGAACGGCTTGCCGTTGGCCATGGCGATCGGCGCCTTGAAGCCCGCCTTGAAGCCGCTGAGGTCCCCCAGGTCGGCGGGGGCGGGGATGGGGATCTTGCCCCCCAGCTCCTTGGAATTGGCCGTCACCGTGCCCAGGATCACCACCCGCCGTGAGGGGTGCTTCGAGGCCTGCAGCTGGGGCAGCAACAGCTGGATCAGCAGGAAGTGGCCCAGGTGGTTGGTGGCCATCGACAGCTCGTAGCCCTGGGGGGAGCGCTCCGGTTGCTTCAGCCGTGGTTTGTACACCGCGGCGTTGATCACCAGCGCATCAAGGCCAAAGCCCAGGGAGTCGATCAGGGTCTCCACGCCAACGCGCACGCTCTCGAGGTCGCCGAGGTCCATGCGGATGTGGTGCAGCCGCTCGCGGGGGATGCTGAGGCCATCGGCGGCTTCGGCGGCGCGGATCGGGTCGCGGTTGGCGGTGACCACGGTCCAGCCCCGGTCGATCAGGGCCTTGGTGGCGTTCAGCCCCACACCGGAGGTGGTGCCGGTGATCAGAACGGCGCCAGGGGCCCCTCCAGTGGCGGTGCTGCTGCTGGAGCTGGGGACGCTGCTGACCATGGGGTCCGGTGTTCGGCGGGCAACAACTTAAAGAGTGGCCCACAGCAGCCCGCCGCTGGCCTAGGGCTGCTCAACAGTTGGAAATGGGGTTTCGCCCGAGGGCTGGGGCTGTTTCCACACCACCCTCATGCGGTTGGGGGCGATCCACTGGTCCTGCTCCTGGATCAGCCGCTGCTCGCCGCCGGTGCTGAACAGGTGGTCAAAGCGGGTCTGGGCCTTCAGCAGTTTCGCCTGCTGGATGTCGAGCACGGCGCGGATCTCGCCGTAGCGGTCGAGCCGTTCCTGGTAGGCACCCGCCAGGCGGGCCAGGCTCACCAGGGCCACCAACCCGATGCCCACCTTCAGGCTCAGGCCGATCAGGCTGCAGATGAGCTCCTGGCTTGGGGTGGAGGGGCGCAGCCCCGAATGGGACGCCACCGCTTGCGTGGCAACGGCCGCCTCACCCGCGATCAACACGGGAGCAGCTTGCGTGGGGCCGGCGTGGCGAGCCCTGCGGTCGCTGCGGGCATCGCGCGGGGTGCTGCGTCCGGCGGTGGCCCCGCTCGAGCGGCCGCTCGACGGACGGCTGGAGGCGGCGGCGGAACCGGTGAGACGCAAGGCCTGCACAGACAATTGCGACCCGCTTGTAGCAGGCCGCCACCGTTCTGCCAAGGGATCAGGCGCGGTAGAGGCTCGCGGCCAGACGCACGGCGAGCACACCCGCGTGGGCGGCCACCACCAGGGCAATCAGCACTTCAGCCTGGGTGAGGGACGTCATGGCCGGAATCCAAAGCACACAGCAACGGCATTGTCCCCCGGTGTGCGGGGCTTGGCAGCCCCCCGGGGCGGGCCTGTCACAGCTCGATACCCGTCTTCCGCCGCCCGTGGCTACGGTCTGCGGCTGTTGCCGGCATCCGCTGTGGGGTCCAGTGTGCGTTCCAGTGCCCCAGCATCCGCGGCGGCCCCGCTGACGATCAGCGCCGATGCGGTGCAGCGCCTCAGCCTGGCGCCCCTGGAGGCCTGGTTCAGCCTCGAGCCCCAGGTGCTGCTCAGCCACAGCGGCCAGCTCAACCTCGACTTCCAATGGCCCCGCCAGGCCGACGACCCCCGTGAGCTCTCGGAGATCCCGGAGCTGCGCCTCTGGAGCCTGCGGGCCGATGCCCTCTGCCCCTGGCTGCCGCTGCTGCTGGAGCGCGGCAACGGCCAGCTCACCCGCCATGTGGCGATGCTGCTGCCCCACCAGTTCAGCCGCAGCGAGGGGATCCGCTTCGCCCCCGACAGCCTGGCGCTGTGGATGACCCACCGGCTGTTTCTGCTGGATCACTGGTGCCGCAGCCACGGCCTTAACGCCCGCGGCAACCTGGAGCAGATGGCGGCGGTGCTGGGCTACGAACTCGACGCCAGCTTCTGGCAGGGGCTCGACTAACCCAGCGCCAGACCGGCGTTAACCCAGCGCCAGCGGCACCGCCCGCCGCAGGGCATCCAGCGCCAGCACCGCGCAGAGGCTGCGCAGCAGCCACACCAGCCGCCCTTCGCTCACCTTCTGCAGCCGGGCCGCCGCCCACTGGGAGGCCAGGGCCGCCGTACCGCCCAGCAGCAGGCCCATGCCGAGGTGGCCGCGGCCGTCGCTCCAGAAGGTGAACGAGGCGGCGGCGGCTGAGGCGCACACCGCCAGGGTGCTGAGGCGAATCGCTTGGTACACACGGATCCTGAGCCCCTGCACCATCAGCGGCACCATCACCAGTCCGCCGCCCACCCCCAGCAGCCCGCTCGACCAGCCCGCCACCAGCCCCACGGCCGCCAGCCCCGCCAGGGGCAGCGTTTGCGCCTGTTGGTGTTGATCCTGTGGCGGCTGGATCACCAGGGCCAGCACCGCGTACATCACCCCCTGCAGGGCCAGCAGATGCCAGCCCAGCAACCCATTGCCGGCCCGGCTGAACACCAGCGAGCCGGCCACGGCGCCGCCGGCGATGGCCCCGATCGCCGCCATCGGCACCTGGCCGCTGCGCAGGTGGGCCCAGCTGCCCCCCATGGTGGTGGGCAGGATCGCCAGGGTGCTGGTGGCCAGGGCCTGGTGCGGGGAGAGCCCCATCCACAGCAGCAGCGGCGAGAAGATCAGCCCGCCGCCGATCCCCAGCAGCCCCGACAGCAGGCCCGCCAGGATGCCCAACGGCAGCAGCGGCAGCAGGTCCCAGGGCACGCGGCCGCCCGTGCAATTCGCTCCAGCATCCCCCATCACCGCGACCCCCTCCGTGCCCTGGCGCTGGATCCCACCGATCACCGCCCCGGGCGCCACCCTGATGGCGATCGACCGCTGGCTGCTGGATCAGCTGGAGGCGGGCGGCCCCCCCTGCCTGCGGCTGTACCGCTGGAGCAGCCCCACCCTCTCCCTGGGGCGCCACCAGCAGAGGCTGGAGCCCCACTGGCCCGCCCTGGTGGAGCAGGGGCGGATCACCCTGGTGCGTCGCCCCAGCGGCGGCCGTGCCGTGCTCCACGCCGCAGACCTCACCTACGCCCTGGTCTGCCGCCCCGCCGGCACCCAGCGGCAACGGGCGTATCGCGACAGCTGCCAGTGGCTGCAGCGGGCCTTCGCTGAGGCGGGCCAGCCCCTGCAGTGGGGCGGCGGGGCTGGCGCGGGCCACTTCGCGGAAGCCCACGGCCGCAGCAGTTGTTTTGCCACCGCCACCGGCGCCGACCTGATCCACGCCAATGGGGCCAAACGCATCGGCAGCGCCCAGCTTTGGCGCGGCGGCTTGCTGCTGCAGCACGGCAGCCTGTTGCTGGATCCGCCGGTGGACCTCTGGCGGGACGTGTTTGGGGCGCCGCCCCCCAGCCTGGATCCCTTGCCCTGGGGCGCCGCCGCCCTGGAGGAACGGCTGCGCCGCAGCGCCGAGCGCTGGCTGTGCGCCGGGCCCCTGGTGGAGCAGCCCCTCAGCCCCGCCGAGTGGCGGCAGATCGAGGCCTATTCGCCGCTGGCTTCGATGGCCCGGGCCACCGACGGCAGCCCCATCCCCAACGGGTAAACCCCCTGGCGGCGGGCCGCCTCCAGGATCGGCGCCGGCAGCCGCACCCCCAGACGCTCCAGCACCCGCTCCGCCAGGTCGGGGCGCTCCAGGGTGCCGCTGGGCAGGCCGGCGGGGCTGAGCACCAACAGCCTGGGGGTGTCGGGTTGATCCAGCTGCAGCACGGCCCGCCAGAGGGGGGCGTCGTCGCGGATGGTGGGCAGCTCGTCGAGCGGTTGAACGTGGTCGCCCACCCGTTCGCTGTCCCAACGCTGCACCGGCAGGGTCTGCAGCGGTTCATCGCTGATGCGTCCGCGCCAGCGGCCCCGGTCGGTGACCAGCAGCCAATCGGCCAGCCCCTGGCTCTCCTGCAGCTTGATGCGGCTGAGCTCCCGCAGGCTGGCGCTAGCCTCTAGCACCCGGAAGCGGCGCTGGGCCGCATCGCGCACCTTCAGGTCCCGCAGCACCGCCTGCAGGGCCAGCAGTTGGCTTTGGTTGCGGGCGGCCCCCAGGCCAAACCAGCCCAGCAGCATCAGCCACAGGCCGCCGGCGCTGCCGCCCCGCAGCAGCAGCACCGCCCCCAGGCCGATGGCCAGCAGCGACAGGAACCTGCCGCTGGCGGTGGCCACCTGGATGCCCTTGCGCTGGCTGCCGGTGACCTGCCACACCAACGCCTTGAGGATCAGGCCCCCATCGAGGGGCAGGCCCGGCAGCAGGTTGAACAGGGCCAGCAGCAGGTTGAGCCCCGCCAGCTCATCCACCATGGCGCCCAGCAGCGGCGAGACATGGGCGGCGCCGTGGCTGCCGGCCAGCAGCAGAACAGCCAGCAGCAGGCTCACCGCCGGGCCGGCGGCGGCCACCTGCAGGGCGCCGAGGGCCGTGGAGCACTCCCGCTCCACGCTGGCCACGCCCCCCAACAGAAACAGGGTGATGCTGCGCACCTGCACCCCCTGGCGCAGGGCCACCAGGGAATGGCCTAGCTCGTGCAGCAGCACCGACACGAACAGCAGCAGCGCCGTGAGCAGCCCCACGGCCCACAACAGCGGTGCGCCGATGGCCGCCGCCGCCAGCTGGCGGCTGAACTGCTGCTGGAAGGCCACCGTGGCCAGCGCCAGGATCACGAACCAGCTCGGGTGGATCCGCAGCGGGATACCGCGGATGCTCAGCAGCTGCCAGCCTTCTCCCACGCACCCGCGCCCAGTGCCACGATCCTAGAAAGATCGGGCCCTTCCGGCCTGCCGCCATGCCGCCTCAGCCGCCTTCACCCCGGCCCTGGCTGAAGGTGTGCGGCCTGCGCCAGCCGCAGCAGGCGGCGGCGGTGGCCCGCCTCGGGGCCGATGCCATCGGCGTGATCGCCGTGCCCGCCTCGCCCCGCTATCTGGAGCCCGAACGGCGTCCGGCGCTGTTTGCGGCGCTGGGGGAGGCCTCCCCCGCCTGCCTGGGGGTGTTGGTGGTGGCGGATCCCCAGGAGGCCGACTTGCCCCACCTCATGGCCAACCGGGGCCATCGGGTGGTGCAGCTGCACGGCGACGAAACGGTGCAGCGCTGCCGGCAACTGCGGCGGGAGCTCGGGCCGGAGCTGCGGCTGTGGAAGGCCCTGCGCATCCGCCACCCGGATGATCTGCGCCGTGCGGAGGCCTACGCCGGCTGCGTGGATGCCCTGCTGCTGGATGCCTGGGTGCCGGACCAGTTGGGGGGCACCGGCCACCGCATTCCCATCGAGTGGCTGCAGGGGTTTCGCCCCGCCCTGCCCTGGTGGCTGGCCGGGGGGCTCAGCCCGGAGCGCGTCGCCCCATCGCTGCAGGCCCTGGCGGGCTGCTGTCCCGATGGCATTGATGTGTCGAGCGGGGTGGAACGGGCCCCCGGTGACAAAGATCTGGCGCGGGTGGCGGATTTGGTGACGGCCCTGGCCCCGTTCCGCCAGGATCACCACAGCTGATCGCTCCTCCCCCCATGGCCCGTCTGCCCCGGCCCCTGCTCACCCTGGCCGCCGCCGCCGCCGCCTGCAGCACCGCTGCCTGGGGTGCCATGGCCTGGGGCAACAGCTCCTTGGCCCAGGACCTGGTGGGCTGCCAGCTGGTGGATGGCACGCTCCAGTGCATCCCGGGGGTGACCGAAAGCCCCCAGCTGCAGATCCAGCAACTGGATCAGCAGATCTCCAACACCATTCAGCAGGAGGCGGTGGTGCAGCAGCGCATCGACGGCCTCCAGCAGTTGGTGCTCTCCGGCAATGCGGCGAAGGGGCAGTTGCTCACGGTGGCGGCCCAGATTGATGCCCAGGCAGCCCTGCCCCAGGCCAACTACCACTGGTACCGACTCCAGCCCGGCACCCGCAGCTGGGTGCTGATCGAGGGGGCCAACGGCACCACCTACGTGCCCGGCAGCCTGGATGTGGGGCAGAACCTGATGGTGGTAGTGGTGGTCAACCAGAACGGCCAGGTGAAGCGGGTGGCCTCCACGCCCGTGGGGCCGGTGCAGCCCTAGGGGCCCTGCGCAGCCCCTAGTGGCCCAGCAGCGATTCCTGCTGCTTCACCAGCTCGAAGAATTCAGCCTTGAGGCTTGGGTCGTGGCGGAAGTCGCCGCGCACCACGGAGTTCACCATGCTGGTCTGGGGCTCCTTCACGCCGCGCCACTTCATGCAGTAGTGCTGGGCTTTCACCAGGATGGCCAGCCCCTGGGGCTCGCATAGGCGCTCAATCTCATCCGCCAGGATCATCACGGCCTCCTCCTGGATGTGGGGCCTGGAGAACACCCAATCGGCCACCCGTGAAAACTTGGAGAGGCCAATCACCCGCTCGCCGGGCTTGATGCCGATCCAGCAGTTGCCGAGGATCGGCACCAGGTGGTGCGAGCAGGCGGAGCGCACCGTGATCGGACCCACGGTATAAATCTCGTCCAGCTGTTTGACGTTGGGGAAGCTGGCGATTTTGGGCTGGCGGTGATAGCGCCCCTTGAACACCTCGTGCAGGTACATGCGGGCCACCCGCTCGGCCGTTTCCTCAGTGTTGTGATCGTTTTCGATGTCGATCACGAGGCTGCGCAGCAGTTCACGCACCTTGCCAGCCACCTCCAGCTCCAGCTGGTCCATTTCACCGTCGAGCAGGTGCTCGGCGATGTTGTCGTTGGCCAGGAAGGGCACGCCGGCGGCCTCGAGACGTTCGCGGATGCGGCGGCTCACCGGCGTCAGCTGGCCGGGAAGGCTCGAGGGGAGGGTTGAGGTCATGGGTGGTCGCTGCTCAGCGCTCAGAGAACGCCGGCGGCGGGCATCAGGGTGACATCCTCCACGGCTTGGGAGGAGGGTTGCAGAGCCAGGGACAGCAACGTCTCGGCCACGCGATCCGTCGAAAGCATGGCACGGCGATCAAACGAACTGTGGACTGTGGCGCTGTCCCAGAGGGGCGTATTAACCGCACCCAGGGTGAGGGTGGACACGCGGATCCCATGGCCGCGCTCCTCCTCCGCCAGGCAGCGGCTGAAGCTGGCCAGGGCCGCTTTGCTAACGCAATAGGCACCCCAATCGGGGAAGGCATTGCGGGCGGCATGGCTGCTCACATTGATGATCAGGCCGCCCCCCTGACGGCGCAGTTGCGGCACCACCGCCTGGCACACCTGCACCACGCTGGTGAGGTTGAGCTGCAGCAGCCATTGCCAGTGCTCCAGGGGCATCTCCACAAGGGGGCCGGTGTAGGCGGCACCGGCGTTGTTGATCACCACCGTGGGGCTGATGCCCCGCTGCAGCAACTCCGCCAGGGCCGGGGCGACGGCGGTGGGGTCGGCCAGGTCGAGGCGGCAGGTTTCCACCCGGCGCCCCAGGCTTCGCAGCTCCGTGGCCAGGGCCTCCAGCTCCGGGCCGCTGCGGGCCAGCAGCAGCAGGTCGTAACCGGCGGCGGCAAACTGCCGAGCCGCCGCCGCACCGATGCCGCGGGATGCCCCGCTGATCAGCACGGCCGGTTGGGGGGAGTCGCTCACGGGGATTGGGTGCTCAGGAGCTGAGGCTGGGGTCCTGGGTGCCGGCCTCGAGGAAGCGGCCCATGCGGCGGAACTTGGCGTAGCGCTGGTCGACCAGCTCCTGCTCGCTGAGGGTCTGCAGCTGTTGCAGCTCCTGCAGCAGGGCGGTGCGCAGGTTGTCGGCCGCCTGGCGCGGTGCCCAATGGTTGCCACCGGAGGGTTCGGGGATCACGGCATCGATGATCCCCAGCTTTAGCAGATCCGGGGCGGTGATTTTGAGGGCCTCCGCCGCCACCGGCGCCTTGCCAGCGTCGCGCCATAGGATCGAGGCGCAGGCCTCGGGGCTGGCCACGGTGTAGACGCTGTGCTGGAACATCAGCAAGCGGTCGGCCACGCCGATGCCCAAGGCGCCGCCGGAGCCGCCCTCGCCGATCACGGTGGCCAGGATCGGCACCCGCAGCCGGAACATCTCCCGCAGGTTCACGGCGATCGCCTCCCCCTGCCCCTGCTCCTCCGCCAGCAGGCCGGCGTAGGCGCCCGGTGTGTCGATGAAGCTGAGGATCGGCAGGCGGAAGCGGTCGGCGTGGTCCATCAGCCGCATGGCCTTGCGGTAGCCGCCGGGGGAGGCCATGCCGAAGTTGCGGGCCACGTTTTCCTTGGTGTCGCGCCCCTTCTGGTGCCCCAGCAACACCACCCCCTGGTCGCCGATGCGGCCCACGCCGCCCACCAGGGCCTGGTCGTCGCTGCCGCGGCGGTCGCCGTGGAGCTCGATGAATTCATCGGTGAGCACCTGGATGTAATCCAAGGTGCTGGGCCGCTGCGGGTGGCGGGCCACCTGAATCTTCTGGGCCGGCGTCAGGTTGGAGAAGATCTCCTCGCGGCGGCGTGCCGCCAGGGTTTCCAGCTGCAGCAGCTGCTGGCTCACATCCACTTCCGAATCCTTCGCCAGCTGACGGATCTGCTCGATCTGCTCCTCGAGCTCCACCAGGGGCTTTTCAAACTCGAGCAGGGGGCGACGGGCCATCGGGTGGGGCGGCAGGGGGCGCGGCGAGACTGGGGAACGGGGTGCGTGGAACGGGCTGCGTGGAGCGGGCTGCGGAACTCAGGCGGGGGCCAGCACCGCCGGCGCCGGTTCGCTCGGCTCCAGCTCCAGGGCGCGGAAGCCGTGCTTCAGGGAAGCTTCGCCGATGCGGTCCATGTTGGCCAGGGTGATGTTGTTGCGGCCCCAGCTGAAGTTGGTGTGCAGCTCTTCGAAATCCAGCAGCATCGCCTCCGCGAAGCAGGCAAACATTTGGCGCTGCGGTGTGGCCATTTCGGCCACCTCC
>JBIKKZ010000171.1:0-4146 GCA_044360095.1 Vulcanococcus sp.
TGGTTGATCGCCATGCAGCGCCACAAGGATGCCCCACAGCTGCTGCAAACCCTGCTGCGGCCGGGGGATCAGGCCCGTGTGCTGGCCCTGCCGGAGCACCCCAGCTGGAGTGCCGAAGCGCTGCAGACCGCCACGGGGCTGCCCCTCGAGCCCGCGGCGGAGGCCCTGGCCGACAACCTCCACTGGCTGGTGGCCAGTGGCGCCCTGCCGGTGGCCTGCGGCTCGCTCTACCTGGTGGCGGAGCTGCTGCCCCTGCTGGACGCGACAGACTGAGGCCAGACTGTCGCAGGCCGCCATGGCGCCACCCACCCGCCCCCATCCCGCCAGCTGGCTGCTGGGCCTGGTGGCCAGCCTGCTGCTGACCTTGGTGGGCCTGGTTGGGCCGGCGGTGCCCACCGCCGCGGCCGCCGACTTCCAGGACACCGTGGACTACACCCTCACCAACCAGAGCGGCAAGGACTTCTCCGGCCAGCAACTGGCCAACAGCTCCTTCGCCGGGGCGGTGGGCAAGGGGGCCAACTTCGCCGGCGCCAACCTGCACGGCGCGATCCTCACCCAGGGGGCCTTCCCGGAGGCCAACTTCAACGGCGCTGACCTCTCCGATGCCCTGATGGACCGCACCGACATGAGCCACACCGACCTGCGGGGGGCGGTGCTGGTGGGGGTCATCGCCTCCGGCGGCAGCTTCAGCGGCGCCCAGATCGACAACGCCGACTTCAGCGATGCCCTGCTGGATCGGGTGGACCAACGGCTGCTCTGCGCCGTGGCCCGCGGCACCAACCCCACCACCGGGGTCGACACCCGCGCCAGCCTCGGCTGCTGACGAGCCATCAGCCAGACGTTTGGGGCCGCTCCCACCAGCCCCTCAACTTGCCGGGGTTGAGCAGGCCGGCTGGGTCGTGGGCGGCCTTGGCCGCCACCTGATCGGCGTCGACCACCCCCAGTCCCCCCTCCTCGACGGTGATGGCGTGGGGGTTGAACAGCACGCAGCCCAGCTCCAGGGCATGGTCGATCAGCTGCTGCAGCGCCTCGCGCCCCCGCCAGCGCACCAGCGGCAGGCAGGCAAGACGCTGCTGCCCAAAGCCCCGCACCCCCTCCAGGTGCCAGAGCAGATCGGCGCCCCAACGCTGGCGCAGGGCCGCCAGGGCCGCCCCCTCCGGCTGGGGCAGCAGCAGCTGCAGGTAGGTGAACCCGGGCTCCTGGGCGCGGGCGTGCAGGGTGGTGTGGTTCCAGGTGAGTTCCCGCAGCGGCACACCGCGGCTCTGCCCCTGGGGCGCCTGCCACAGCAGGGTGCCCCCCAGGGCCGGCAGCAGCGCCCCCAGCGCCGGCAGGGCATCGGGGGCCGCCAGCAGCAGCAGCCGGTGTTGATGGGCCGTGCCGGTGGGGCAGCCCTGGGGCCAGGGCAGCAGGGGGGTGATCGGCCCCTCCAGCACACAGAGGCTCTGCAGCAGCAGGGCGGTGGCCGGCAACCGCTGGGCCGCCGCCAGGGCGTCATCCCAGCGCTCGAACGCCACCACCAGCTGCCGCCAGGGCACCGCCGCAGCGCTGGCCATGGTGAGTGCGGTGATGATGCCGTTGCAGCCGTAGGCATGGTTGATGGCGGCGGCGGCGGCGGCATCGAGCTGCAGCAGCCGCGGCTCGGGCTCCAGCGTCACCAGCTCCAGCCCCAGCAGGTGGCCGGGGTCGCGCAGGAAGCCCCAGCGCAGCGAGCCGATGCCGCTGGAGCCGCCGGCCACGTAACCCGCCAGGCTGGCGCTGCGCACGGTGCTGGGGAGCAGCCGCGGCTCGCGCCCCTGGGCCTGCAACCGCTGCTCCAGCTCCGCCAGAGGCATCGCCGCCTCGGCGGTGAACACCCCCGTGTGGGGATCCAGGCTTCGCAGCCGCGTCAACCCGCTCAACTCCAGCACCAATCCGCCCGCCAGGGGCACCGCCTGGCCGTAGTTACCCGTGCCGGCGCCGCGCAGGGTGAGGCTGACGCCGTGGCGGGCGCAGGCCGCCGCCACCTGTTGCACCTGCTCCGTGGTCTGGGCCCGCACCCCCAGCTGAGGCGCCAAGCCCTGCAGCAGCGGCTGCAGCACCGGCGAATACACAAAGCCATCGGCCGCCAGGCCCGCCAAGGGGCCGGCACCGCGCAGCGGCTCCAACCCGGCGGCCCGCAGGTCCGCCGCCAGGGCCTCCAGCCGCTGGGGATCGGCGGGGGGCGGCAGGGGGGCCGGCAGGGCCTGGGGCAGGTGCGATCCCATGGGTGGCGCCGGATTCAGCTGCTCCCCAGGCTGGCAAGGACGGCATCGGGCTGCTGGCAGTTGGGTGGCTCCAGCCACCGGCCCGCCCGCAGCACCCGCCGCTGGGGCGGCCGGGCCAGCAAGTCGCTCCAGCTGTGGGCATTGGTGATCAGCAGGTCGGCCGGGGCGCCGGGGCGCAGCACCCCATCCCAGGGCAGGCCCAGCAGCCGCGCCGGCACGGTGGTGAACGGCATCAACCCCTGGCGGCTCCAGAGGCTGCTGTGGGCAGCGCGGTGGCTGAGCCGCAGCAGCGCCAGGGGGTCGAAGTCGCCCCCCGGGTACCAGGGGTCCTGCACGTTGTCAGCCCCCAGGGCCACGGGCACCCCGGCGCGCTGCAGGGCCCGCACGGGCGCCAGGGGCCGCTCCGCCGCGGTGAGCTCGCCCCGGCGGCCCAGCAGCCAAAAGTTGGTGGTGGGGAGCGTCACCACCGCCACCCCCAGGGCGGCCATGCGTTCCGCCAGGCGACGCTGCGGCTCCGGCGCCAGCAACCCCATGCTGCTGGCGTGGCTGCAGGTGATCGGCACCGGCGGGCGGTGCTGCTCCAGCAGGGTCACCAAGGTGTGCAACCCATGGGCCGGGGCCGTGGCGGCCTCATCCACGTGCAGATCCACGCCACAGCCCAGCTCGGCCGCCAGCTGCAGCAGGCTCCGCAGGGCGCTGCGGTCGGCCCGCCGGCGCGGGTAGGGGGGCCCCAGCACACCCCCCAACAGGCCACCGCCGCTGGCCACCCGCCGGGCCAGGCGCTGCCCCTCGGCGCTCTGCCAGTGCGGCAGGGGGGCGAGGGCCACCAATTGCAGCGCCACCCGACCGGCCCAGCGCCGCTGCAGCTCCAGCAGGGCCGCCCAGCTGGGGTCGGCGCAGGGGCCCCCGCTGTCCACATGGCTGCGCAGCCCCCGCAGGCCGTAGCGCCAGGCCTGGTCCAGGGCGCGCTCGCCCCGTTCCAGCACCTGGTCGCACGTGCGCTGCTCCCCCTCCCGCAGGTTGAGGGCCAGGGCCGCCGCCATGGTGCCCTCACGGTTGGGGAAGCCCCCCCAGCTAAAGGCCTTGTCCAGGTGCACGTGGGGGTCCACCGGCGGCGTGATCGCCAGGGGCAGCGGCGGCGGTGGATTGGCTGGCGGGGCCAGCGGGGTGATCGCCGCGATGCGGCCGTTCTGCAGCTGCAGCCGCACGGCCACCAGGCCATCGGCGTCGCCGCAGCCCAGCTGCTGCAGGCCGGGGTCCAGCAGGCTGCGGGGCAGCCGCAGGTGGAGGCTGCCGGGGTCCGGTGCCCCCATCAGGAGGGCCCGGGGGCCGATTCGGTTCCGGTCTGCAACACCACCAACTGGCCGGCCCCGGCCAGGGTCAGGGCGCGGTAGCGGGGCACGCTGAGGCCCGGCATCAGATCCATGCCCCCGATGCGGGTGCTGTAGAGGCTGAACAGGCCAAAGTTGTAGCGGCGGCTGGAGGCGGCGGCCAAACGCCCCAGGGCCTGGCCCTGGCTGCGCACCAGCTGGGGGCAGTTCTGCACCGCCAGGCGGGCCGCCAGGGGCAGGCCATCACCGCCGCAGAGCTCCTCACTGGCCAGCTCCACCAGGTAGGCACCCGCAAAGGCCTCGAAGTCCTGCTGGTCGGGGTTGGTGGCCACCAGCAGCCCCCCCAGCGCCAGGGCCATCAGACCCCAGGGCAGGCGGGCTTGAACTGCGGGGGAAGCCATCAATCGCCGCAACACTGCTTGGTAAGATCGCTGGGCCCTGGCGGGCGTAGCCAAGTGGTTAAGGCAGCGGATTGTGATTCCGCCATTCGGGGGTTCAAGTCCCCTCGTCCGCCCCTTTTTACTCCGGTTTCAGCCGCTTTTCAGCGTTGATGGGACCGGGTCACCCCCCGG
>JBIKKZ010000172.1:0-4128 GCA_044360095.1 Vulcanococcus sp.
GCTGGCGCAACAGGCAGCGGGAGAACAGGCCATGGCCCAGGGCCGCGTGCTGGTGGTGGCGGCCACCCATGGCAACGAGCGCAATGCGCCGTGGCTGCTGGAGCAGTGGCGCCAGCGGCCGCAGCTGTTGGCCAGCTCAGGGGTGGCGCTGGCCCTGGAGATCGGCAATCCCGAGGCCTTCGCCGCCAACCGCCGCTACATCGACCGCGACCTCAACCGCAGCTTTGCCCCGGAGCTGTTGGCGGACCCCGCTCGGAAGGAGCTGGAGTTGCAGCGGGCCCGGCAGTTGCTGGCCCGCTTCGGCCCCCAGGGCGACCAGCCCTGCAGCGTGGCCATCGACCTGCACAGCACCACCAGCGCCATGGGCAATTCCCTGGTGGTGTACGGCCGGCGGCCTGCTGATCTGGCCCTGGCGGCGGCGGTGCAGGGGCAATTGGGCCTGCCGATCTACCTGCACGAAGCCGATGCGGCCCAAACCGGCTTTCTGGTGGAGCGATGGGCCTGCGGCCTGGTGATTGAAGTGGGCCCCGTGCCCCAGGGGCTGTTGAGCCCGGTGATCGCCACGCAGACCCAGCTGGCCCTCGAGGCGGTGCTGGCCGCCGTGGCCGCCGCCCGGGCCGGCGTGCTGGCCCTGCCCGCGGCGCTCACGGTGCATTGCCATAGGGGCAGCCTCGATCTGCCGCGCCATCCGGATGGCTCCCCGGCGGCCCTGGTGCACCCGCACCTGCAACACCGCGACTGGCGGCCCCTGCGGGACGGCGAACCCCTGTTCTGGTGCGCCGATGGCACGGTGATCGCCCACGACCCATCGCTGGCGCCGGATCCGGAGGCCCGCTGGCCGGTGTTCATCAACGAGGCCGCCTACGGCGAGAAGGGCATCGCCCTCAGCCTCTGCGTGCGCGAACGCTGGCCCTGTGAACCCGGCTGGGTGGAGGCCCTGGCGGCCCTTTAGCCGCAGGCCCAGGTGCCCTGTTCTTTGGTGCAGGGCAGATCGCTGCTGCTGCCATCGGCCCAGTAGATGCGCAGGCGGTCGTCGGCGCTGCCCATGCGGAAGGTGAGCGATTTCACCGGCCCCGCTGGCGCTTTGTCGCCCTGATCACGGCTGCCCGGGGCATCGGGGGCATTGAGCCGCTGCTCCAGTTGCTGCAGCCGAAGCTCGAGGCGCTCCAGCCGCTGCGCTTCGCTGGGGCCCCGCTGACAGCCCACTAGCACCAGGGCTGCGGCGAGGGCAAGCAAAGGGGTGCGCATGGCGGGGGCGTGAGATGAGGCACTCCTAGCAGCGTTGCTGTGGTTTGGCTGGCATTCTTTGCCGCTGATCTGCAGGACGGACTCTCCCTGCGAGGTTTCCTCCACTGCTCCTTTGGCGCCGCTAGGGCTACCGCAGTGTTGAACCGCATTAGCTTGCTCTAGAGAATTGAAGCAGGGCTCTGAGGTCGCCTCGATCGGCCTGCTGCAGCGCGCTGATGTAGTGGCTGCGAAGCGACGTGGCATCCACCAACGAGCTGCTGCCTCCCCATGAAAAACGAGGGCGGCCGAGCTGCTGAATCAGCACGTTTGCACCAGGGGCGCCTGCTTCTCCTGATCTGAATGTGCTGCGGCGCGAGGTGCTCAGCCAGGGGTGCGGGCCATAGGCCTCGGCGGTTTGGAGGCCTTTTGTGCCTCACTGCGGCGCTGGAAGGCCGCGTAGAGAGATAAACAGCCGATCCGGTTGCCCTGGCAAGGGCTGGAACCCCATTGATCTGTAGAAGCGCAGCAGGCGGGCGCGTTTTGATGCGCCCGCATCGGCCTCCACATCGAGCATCATCAGCCGTACCCCAAGGATCTGCCCTGCCCTTTGGCACTGCTGCATGGCGTCCACCAGCAGGATGCGCCCCAGCCCCTGGCCTTGCTGTTTGCTGTCGACTGCGAGGTGACTGAGAAAAACGCCAGGGATCAGGTTTGAGCGCGGTGCCCGCGGCGCAGCACCGGGAGGCACGTCGGCCGTGTCGATGGCATGGGCATTGATGGCGTAAAAGCCAAGGCAAGCCTGAGGATCGATTGTTTGGACGGCATCGGTCGCGACATAGAGCCGGGTGTAGCCATCACGCTGCTGGCGCTTCGCGGTGCGGCGCAGAAAGTTGTCTTGGCTCTCGCTTCCGCAGCGGAAGTCTTTGGTGTCGTGCCGGCCAGGGTCAAAGGCGTCGATCCGATACGCCACCGGGTCAGGAATGCAAAACCTGGTTCTGGTGCAGTTGCCAGGCTTCCAGCAGGGCGGGCGTTGGCGTGGTTTCTTCGTCGAGGGCGGCGATCAGCGCCTGGTGATCGGCCTGATTGAGCAGGGTCTGTTGCTTGCTGCTGAGCAGCTCCTGGGCGCGGGTGTAGGCGGCCATCACCACGAATGCGGACGCTTCAAGCCCCATCAGATCAGCCGCCATTTCAATGCTGGCCTTTACCGAGGGCTTGGTGCGCTGATCCATTCGAGCCGAGCGGGGCTCGTCGATCGCTTCGATTGCCGCATGGAGCGCGGCCTCAGCCGGCGACATGGCTTCCAAGGAATGAATGATGTAATCGTACGGCGGACCGCCGTACGCGGCTGTCTCTTGGCTCGTGTCGCTGCTTCTGGGCATGGTCGCGACCGATCAGTTCGCAGCAAGGGGCATTGCACTCCTGAGAGGATTCCCAGCCCAGGCGCTGTTGAACCCACTGATTCGTCGACTGCTTCGAATCCTGGGGTTGGAGGAAACTTGGGGGGGAACTGGGCCGGCCGCAGCTCCTCAATCGTGCCAGATCTAGGGGCAAGTGAGTGTCCCTGTAAGTGCATCATGCTGATGCGATTTGACGAACAGATGGGATTGTGAAGACCGCGGACCGAAGCAGAAAAGCCCAGGCTGGGCCTGGGATCCTAGGGCTAGTGGGTATTGTTGAAAAAGCCGGTGACTGGATTTGAACCTGCGACCTACTGATTACGAATCAGTTGCTCTACCACTGAGCTACACCGGCAGCGTTGAGAAACTAGCATTCAGCCCTTCACGCCGTTGCGGCATCACCATGGCTGGTTCTGATTCGGCCCGCAGCGTCCGTCAGCCGCTGGATCCCGAGCTGCGCTCGCGGCTGCTGCAGGAGGCCCGCACCCCCTGGCGGGGGCTGCGCCGTGGCCTATGGCTCGCCTTCACCGCCTCCGGCGCCGTCGGCCTCGCCACCATGGCCCTGCGCGCCTCCTCCGGGGAGCTCGTCGCCCTCAACGACCTCGGCATCCAGGTCGGCGCTGTGGTGCTCTTCGGCGGGTTGCTCTGGTTCGACCGCAACCGCAGCGTCGACGCTGACAACGGCTGACGCCGGCTCGGGTTCCGGTTGCGGCTCGGGCTGGGGAGCCGATTCCGGCAGCTCCAGGGGGGGCAACAGCAGCAGGGGGAGCCCCAGGTTGAGGCGCAGCTCCGCCGCCTGGCTCTGGGTGAGGGGAAGGGTCTGGTCCACCTGTTCGGGGGAGCGGCTGAACAGCCACAGCACCTGCACCAGCTGCTGCCACTGCCAGAGCATCAGGGCCAGCAGCGGCATGGCCACCAGCAGCCCCGCGAGGCGGGGACTGTTGTTCAGGGGCGACCAGGCCCAGGCCATCCCTGCCGCCGCATCCGACCACCACAGCAGCGGCAGCAGCAGCAGGCTGCCGCTGGCCGCCACCAGCTTCAGGGGCAGGGCGCCCTGCAGGGCGCTGAGGCGCAGCTGATCGGGGCGCCGGCCCCGCAGGGGCACCTGCACCAGCAGCAGCGACCACAGATCCGGCGGCAGCCGCCAGAACAGCACCGCCGGCGCTGCGGCCCCCAGGGCCCAGGCCAGCACACGCTCAAAACCGGGGAACAGCCCCGGATCCGCGCCCGCCAACACCAGCAGCAGCCCCAGGGCCTCCAGCGGCAGGGCAGCGAGCCCCAGCAGCTGGATCCACAGGAGCGGTTCGCGTCGTGCCGGATTCACGGTGTGGCGCAGCTGGAGGTCAGGTGCTCAGTGTGCGCCGTTGGGTCACCAGTTTGTAGGCCTCCACCCGATCGCCTTCCTGCCAGTTGGCGAAGCGATCGGTGCCGATGCCGCACTCGAAGCCGGTGGCCACCTCCTTCTGGTCGTCCTTGCCGCGGCGCAGGGAGTCGAGGTCGCCCT
>JBIKKZ010000173.1:0-4118 GCA_044360095.1 Vulcanococcus sp.
CATGGGCACTGAGAGCGCTGAGAGCGCCGTGGCGACAGCCGCCGCTGAGGTTTCCGCTGAGGACACCACCGAGGGCCGTCCCGTGCTGCGTGGTGCCAGTGCCGTGCTGGCGGCGGCCACCATCGATGAGAACGGTGTGCCCTCCGGCCGCACCCCCAAGGCCGATGAGGGCCGTTTCCTGCTGAAGATCCTCTGGCTGCCCGACAACGTGGCCCTGGCGGTGGATCAGATCGTGGGTGGCGGCCCCAGCCCCCTCACCGCCTACTTCTTCTGGCCCCGGGAGGATGCCTGGGAAACCCTCAAGAGCGAGCTCGAGGGCAAGAGCTGGATCACTGACAACGAGCGCGTCGAGATCCTCAACAAAGCCACCGAGGTGATCAACTACTGGCAGGAGGAGGGCAAGGGCAAGAGCCTGGATGAGGCCAAGCTCAAGTTCCCCGACGTCACCTTCTGCGGGACCGCCTGATTCTCAGTAGCCGGCAGCGGCCGGCTACTGGCGGGCCTTGAGCACCTGGTTGAAGCCGCTGGCGGTGATCAGCGCCGGCTGGGTGGCCGTATCCACCACGAAGGAGCGCGACTCGCTCTGGCTGGTGCCATCGGGGTACACGAAGGTCACCACCCCCTGCAGCGACACCAGCGCACCGCTGCGGCCGATCTCGCGCAGATCGGACACCCCCACCCGCTGGAACTGGCTGAAGAAGGCCAGGTCGAACTGGTCGGCTGCCCCGCCACCGATCAGCTGCCGCGCCGCTGCGCCGTTGCCGTTGGAGAGGTCGCTGTAGAGCTGTTGCACCGTTGCGATGGCGTTGTCGAGGGCCGCCTGCTGCGGATCGGGGGCCGATGGGGCCAGCTCCGGAGCATCGGCAGCGCTGGGCGCCGCCGTGCTGCCGGCGGGTGCGCCGGTGGTGGGTTGGGGCTGTTGGGGCAAGGGCTGGCGGTTGAGCACCAGCCAGGCGATCAGTCCGGCCAGCCCCACCGCCAGCATCCCCGCCAGGAACCCCAGGGCCGCCACCAGCCCCTGGCCCGAGGGGGGCGCTGCGGCCACTGGCGCCGGCGCCGCGACCGCGACCGGCTCCACAGCATCGGCATCCGGTGCGGATGGGCTTTGGGCCGGCTCCGGCAGCGCCAGCAACCCCCGCAGCACCGCATCCATGCGGGCGCAGATCGCCGGGGTGAAGACGCTGTTGAGTTCCTGTTGTAGCCGCAGCAGCAGGCGGGGGTCCGCCGGCAGGGGGGGCTGCTGGCCCAGGGCATGGCCGCAGGCCGGAGTCATCACCAGGTATTTCAGCGCCGGCAGCAGCGCCCCCTGGCTGTCGCCGCAGTAGTCGCCCACCAGGGCCTGCAGCCGCCGGCCGTCGCTGGCCAGGCCCCGCTCCAGATCAGCGAGAACCTGGCGCCGCAGGGCGGTCCCCAGCTGGTGGTCGTTCATGGGGGCGAACCTCAACCGCAGGCATCTTGCCGCCTGTTTCGCGCCACAGGGCCGCCAGTTGCTGCTGCAGGGCCGGGCAGGCCGACAGCGTGCCCCGCTGGCTGCGGGCCAGCAGGGCGCCGAGGGGGTCGCGCTGGGGTGCCGCCAGCAGGGCGATGGCCGCGGCGGGATCGCGGCGCAGCTGCTGCAGCTGGGCGCGGCGGGGGGTCAGGTTGGCGCGGATGCGGGCGGGGTCGGCGCACAGGGTCTGCTGCAGCAGCAGCACCGGATCCGGCGGGGGGGTGGCTTGCCGCTGCAGCAGGCGCTGGGCGGCCACCAGGCCACCGGCCAGGGCCAGGGCCAGGGTTGCCCCCGCCAGGGCTAGGCCGGCCCGGCGCCCCCGGTGCCCCCGGGGCCGCTGGCCGCACCCGGGACCGGCCCGCAGGGCCATGGCCAGCGACACGTCGTCGCCGCTGCCGTCGCGGGTGATCTGCTCCAGGCCCCGCTGCAGCTGCTGCGGCTCCTCCAGCTGGATCACCTGGCTGCAGAGCGCCAGGAAATCGGCATCGCTGGCACACGACTTGCGCACCCCATCGGTGCTGAGCACCAGCGCCTGCAGCTGCCCTTGGCCGCTGAGCGGTTGCAGCTGTGCCCGCTGCACCCACAGGGTTTCCCCCTGGGGCAGGCAGAGGCTGGCGGTGGCCTCCCCGCCGCCGTGGCTGCCGATGGGCTCCTCCTGGCTCAGCAGCTGGGCGCTGCCATCGCGGTCCACGGCCACCAGGTCCCAGTCCCCCAGCCCGGTGCAGCCCCACCACCGGGGGGCCAGCAGCAGCACCCCCAGGGTGCAGCCGTAGGCCACCGGCTCCAGCGGCGCGGCGGGATCGGGGCTGTGCTGGGGCCAGTCGGCGGCGATCGCCGCCCGCCAACGGCGGTGCACTGCGGCCGCCAACCCCTTGCGCAGCAGCTGCCCCCAGGCGCGCTCGTCGGTGAGGGGGGTGCGGGCCAGGGCCTCCGCCACCGCCCCTTGCGCCTCCGCGCAGGCCAGGGCGCTGCCCCGTTGGCTCAGCCAGGAGCGGCTGGAGCCATGGCCGTCGGCCACCGCCAGCAGCTGCAGCGTCTGGCCGTCGGGGGTCATCAGCTCGGCGCTGAGGCTGGCGTCTTGGCAGGGTTTGCCCTGGCGGCGATGGGCGGCGCCCAGCACGCTGCAGGCCTGCGGCGCCAGCCAGGAGGGGCTCACCACACCAGCGGCCCGACGTCGTCGGTGGGGTCGAGCACGGTGGGGGGCAGGTCGGGCAGGGGGATGTTGCCGGCGGCGGCACCCTGCACCTGGCTGGCGGGCATCGAGGCGGCCCCCACCACGGCGGTGGAGGCCCATTGGATGTACTGGGCCAGGCTGGTGGCGTTGCTGGCCTGCAGGGGCCGCCGCGGTGAGCGGCCGCCGCCGGGGGGCTCCGGCCCGATGAACTGCTGCAGCACCTCCAGGTCGGCGTCGTGCCCCAGGGCAATGGCCAGGCGCACGGCCTTCTGGGCCCAGGGCTGGCGCATCAGGGTGGCCAGGCCCGTTTCGAAATCATCGGTGGGCTGGCCATCGGAAATCAGCACCAGCACCGGCGGCAGCGCCCGCTCCTCCATCGGCGGAGATTGCAGCACCCCCGCCAGCAGCTCCAGGGCCTCCCCCATGGCGGTGATGCCCCCGGCCTCCAGGTCGCGCCACTGCAGCTGCTGCACGGGGGTGGGCTCCTGCAGGTGCCATTCGGCGCGGTCGGCAAAGCGCACAGCCCGTACCAGCACCCGGGCCTCCGGGTTGTTCCCGGCCACCTCCGCCATGCCGGGCAGCGATTGGCGGATGGCCTGGTTGAGGGCCTGCATCTTGCCCTGGGCCGCCATGGAGCCGGAGCAGTCGCAGAGGTAGATGAAATGCAGCGGGCGGTTGCTGAGCCGAACGTTGGGGAAGGGCATGGCGGAGGGGCTCCCGATCAGGGGCGCAGCACGGTGATCGGACCGGCGCCGCTGTGGAGCTGCTGCAGGGCCGCGAGGTTACAGGTTTTGCCCGGGGCCAGCGTGAAGGATTGGCCGTTGGTGAGCAGCCCCGGCCAGGCCTCGCCGCTGAGGTTGTGCAGCCCCAGCAGCTGGGGATTCTCCGGGTGGTGCACAACACGCGCCAGGGGCTGATCCAGGCGGATCGGGGCCAGGGGGTCGCCGTGGTGGCGGTGCAGTGTGTTGCCGGCGGCGGCGCTAACGCGCCCCTGGGCCAGCTGCAGCTGCAGGGGCGGCGGCAGCGGGGATCCGCACTGCCAGCAACGCACCGGCCGCGGCGGGTCCGGGAAGGTTTCCTGGCCGCAGTGGGGGCAGTGCTGGCGGCGGTCGAGGCAGCGGCTGAGCTGCCGGGTCCACTGGCCGGTGAGGGGCCGACGCTGCGGTTGGCGCAGGCCCGGGCCGAAGCACTGCTCGAACAGCTCCTGCAGGGCTCGCGGGTAGATCGGCCAGGTCACCAGCGCCGCCGCATGCTCCTCGGGGTCCGGGCGGTTGCCGGGATCGCTGGGGTCAAAGATGAACAGCGCTTCCTCGCCGTAGAGGCGCCGGCGGGCGGGTTCATCGAGGCAGCGGATCGCCAGCTCCCGTTGGCCGCGGAAGGGGTCGTGGCGGGTGAGCAGCCGGAACAGCAGCACCGCCAGGGAGAACTGGTCGCTGTTGGCGCAGGGTTTCGCCT
>JBIKKZ010000174.1:0-4105 GCA_044360095.1 Vulcanococcus sp.
CCGTGGACCCGGACAACGGCGCCGCGATGTTCGCCGTGGCGGAACACCTGCGCAACGAAACCGTGATCCAGGTGGAGGGCACGGTGCGCGAGCGCCCCGCCGACGCCATCAACGAGAAGCTGGCCACTGGCCGGGTGGAAGTGCTGGCCAGTGCCATCACCGTGCTCAATGGCGTGCGGGGCAACCTGCCCTTCCCCGTGTCGGTGCACGACGAGGAAAACACCCGCGAGGAGCTGCGGCTGCGGCACCGCTACCTCGACCTGCGCCGCGAGCGCATGCACAGCAACCTGCGCCTGCGGGCCCAGACCATCCAGGCCGCGCGCCGCTTCCTCGAAGACCAGGGCTTCATCGAGGTGGAGACCCCGGTGCTCACCCGCTCCACCCCCGAAGGCGCCCGCGATTACCTCGTGCCCTCTCGGGTGTGCGGCGGCGAGTGGTTTGCCCTGCCCCAATCGCCCCAGCTGTTCAAGCAGCTGCTGATGGTGGGGGGCATCGAGCGGTACTACCAGGTGGCCCGCTGCTTCCGCGACGAAGACCTGCGCGCCGACCGCCAGCCGGAATTCACCCAGCTGGACATGGAGATGAGCTTCATGGACCAGGAGCAGATCCTGGCCCTCAACGAAGCGCTGATCGCCACCATCTGGCACACCGTGAAGGGCGTCGAGCTGCCCCGCCCCTTCCCACGGCTCACCTGGCATGAGGCCATGGAGCGCTACGGCACCGACCGCCCCGACACCCGCTACGGCATGGAGCTCACCAACGTGAGCGACCTGGTGGCCGACATGGGCTTCAAGGTGTTTTCAGGCGCCGTGGCCGCTGGCGGCTCGGTGAAGTGCATCGCCGTGCCCGGTGGCAACGATGCGGTGAGCAACGTGCGCATCAAGCCCGGCGGCGATGTGTTCAGCGAGGCCCAGAAAGCCGGTGCCGGCGGCCTGGCCTTCATCCGCGTGCGCGAAGGCGGCGAGATCGACACGATCGGCGCCATCAAAGACAACCTTTCTGAAGAGAAGAAAGCCGAGCTGCTGCAGCGCACCGGCGCTGAGCCCGGCACCTTGATCCTGTTCGGCGCCGGCGACACCGCCACGGTGAACAAGGCCCTCGATCGGGTGCGCCAATACCTGGCCCGCGAGCTGGGCATGGTGAAGCCCGACAGCGAGAACGACAGCTGGAACTTCCTCTGGGTGGTGGATTTCCCGATGTTCGAGTTCAACGCCGACGAACACCGCTACGAGGCGCTGCACCACCCATTCTGCGCCCCCAACGCAGGCGACCTGGGCAACGACCCCGCCGCCTGGGCCGACACCCTGCCCGCCGCCCGCGCCCAGGCCTACGACCTGGTGCTCAACGGCCTGGAGCTGGGGGGCGGCTCCCTGCGCATCCACGACTCAGCGCTGCAGCGGCAGGTGCTGCAAACCGTGGGTCTTCCCCTGGAGGAGGCCAACCAGCAGTTCGGCTTCCTGATGGACGCGCTCGACATGGGCGCCCCGCCCCACGGCGGCCTGGCCTTCGGCCTGGATCGGATGGTGATGCTGCTGGCGGGCGAGGAATCCATCCGCGACACGATCGCCTTCCCAAAAACGCAGCAGGCCCGCTGCCTGATGACCGGCGCCCCCGGCGACGTGGCCCCCCAGCAGCTGGAGGAGCTGCACGTGGCCAGCACCTGGGTGGACGACAACGAGGCGTAGCCCCGGACAGCTCCAGCCCGGCAGAACCCGAACACAAACCAGGCATTTCCGATTGCGTCTCAAGTGAGACCCGAAGCTGGGGGTGTTGTCTCCGGGAGTGGGCTTGCCCCGCGCCTCCGCCACCCACCAAGGCCCCACCAAGGCAAACCCCGCCAAGGCCGGCCAGCGGCGCTCCAGCAGCGACCTGGTGCGCCTCTACCTGCAGGACATCGGCCGCGTGGACCTGCTCAGCCACGAGCAGGAACTCACCCTGGCCCGCCAGGTGCAGCAGCGGGAACGGTTGCTGCAGGAGCGCCGGCTGCGGGCCCAGGACTGCCCGCCCCTGGCGGAGCTGATGCAGCTGGAGGAGCGGCGCCAACGGCTGGGCTCCCAGCTGGGGCACACCCCCACCCAACTGCAATGGGCGCAGCACTGCGGCCTGGAGCCCACCGCCCTGCGGGAGCGCCTGCGGCAAGGGCAGCAGCTGTGGGCGGAGCAGAGCGGCCTGGAGGTGGCCGCCCTGAAGCAGGCGCTGCACCAGGGCCGCCGCGCCCGCGACCGCATGATCCAGGCCAACCTGCGGCTGGTGGTGGCCGTGGCCAAGAAGTACCAGCAGCGGGGCATGGAGCTGCTCGACCTGGTACAGGAGGGCACCCTTGGGTTGGAGCGGGCCGTGGAGAAGTACGACCCCACCCGGGGCTTCCGCTTCAGCACCTACGCCTACTGGTGGATCCGCCAGGGGATCACCCGCGCCATCGCCACCCAGAGCCGCACGATCCGGCTGCCGGTGCACGTCACCGAAAAGCTCAACCGCATCAAGAAGGCCCAGCGCCAGATCGCGGCGGAGCACGGGCGGCTGGCCTCCGTGGCCGACCTGGCCCAGCGGCTGGGGCTCAGCGAAGAGGTGGTGCGGCTCACCCTGATGCGGGTGCCGCGGGCCGTCTCGCTCGACACCCGGGTGGGCCGTGAGCAGGACACCGAACTGAGCGAACTGCTGGAGGACAGCCACGCCACCCCAGAACAGGAACTCACCCGCGAGCAGCTGCACGACGATCTGGAAGCCCTGTTGGCGGAGCTCACCCACCGCGAGGCGGCGGTGATCCGGCTGCGCTACGGGCTGGAGGACGACCAGCCCCAAACCCTCTCCGAAATCGGCGCCGGCCTGCAGCTGTCGCGGGAGCGGGTGCGCCAGATCGAATGCCGCGCCCTGCTCAAGCTGCGCCAGCCCCAGCGGCGCTGCCGTGTGCACGATTACCTGCCCAGCCTGGACAGCGACCTGGGCGAACCATGAGGCCCCCCTGGAGGGGCCCGGTAGATTGAAGGGTCGCTGCTGATGCCATGGCCAAGTTCGTCTTTGTGACCGGTGGCGTGGTGTCCAGCATTGGCAAGGGCATCGTGGCCGCCAGCCTCGGACGACTGCTGAAGAGCCGTGGCTACAGCGTTTCGATCCTCAAGCTCGACCCGTATCTGAACGTGGATCCGGGCACGATGAGCCCGTACCAGCACGGCGAGGTGTTCGTCACCGAAGACGGCGCCGAGACCGACCTCGACCTGGGCCACTACGAGCGCTTCACCGACACCGCGATGTCGCGCCTCAACAGCGTGACCACCGGCTCGATCTACCAATCGGTAATCAACAAGGAGCGCCGCGGCGATTACAACGGCGGCACCGTGCAGGTGATCCCCCACATCACCGGCGAGATCCGCGAACGCATCCACCGGGTGGCGGCCAACAGCGGCGCCGATGTGGTGATCACGGAAATCGGCGGCACCGTGGGCGACATCGAATCGCTGCCGTTCCTCGAAGCCATCCGCGAATTCCGCGGCGACGTGGGCCGCAACGACACCGCCTACGTACACGTGACGCTGCTGCCCTTCATCGGCACCTCCGGCGAGCTCAAAACCAAGCCCACCCAGCACTCCGTGAAGGAGTTGCGCTCCATCGGCATCCAGCCCGATGTGCTGGTGTGCCGCAGCGACCGCAGCATCAGCGAAGACCTCAAGGCCAAGATCGGCGGCTTCTGCGGCGTGCCCAAGCGGGCGGTAATCCAGGCCCTCGACGCCGACACCATCTACGCGGTGCCCATCAGCCTGGAGCAGGAGGGCCTCTGCCGCGAGGTGCTCGACCTGCTGGGCCTGGCGGACCACGACAGCGACATGGCCCTTTGGGCCGCCATGGTGGCCAAACTGCGCAACCCCGGCCCGGCGGTGAAGGTGGCGCTGGTGGGCAAATACGTGCAGCTCAACGACGCCTACCTCTCGGTGGTGGAGGCGCTGCGCCACGCCTGCATCGACCGCGAAGCCGCCCTCGACCTGCACTGGATCTGCGCCGAGCAGATCGAGGAGCAGGGGGCCGATGCCCTGCTGCGGGGCATGGATGCGGTGGTGGTGCCCGGCGGCTTCGGCAACCGCGGCGTGGATGGCAAGGTGGCGGCGATCCG
>JBIKKZ010000175.1:0-4086 GCA_044360095.1 Vulcanococcus sp.
CCCCGCTCGGGCCCGGCCCTTGCCCAGCGGCCGGGGCCGCCTGGGGCTCTGCCTGCGGCTGCCCGGGCGCGCCGCAGCCCTCGAGGCCTGCCTGGCCGAAGCCCGCGCCCTTGGCGCCCAGCCCCTGGAGCCCCCCCGCCGGGAGCCCTTTGGCATGGAGGTCTGGCTGCTGGATCCGGAGGGCAACGGCCTGCTGCTGCTGGCCCCCTCCCCATGAACCCGGATCTCGATGCGTTGCAGCAGTTGGCGTCGGCCTGTGCCGCCTGCCGGCGCTGCGGGCTGGCGGACGGCCGCCAGCAGGTGGTGGTGGGCCGCGGCAACCCGCGGGCGCGGCTGCTGCTGATCGGCGAGGCCCCGGGGGCCCAGGAGGATCTGGAGGGCCTGCCGTTTGTGGGGCGCTCCGGCCAGCTGCTGGATCGGTTGCTGCAGAGCGCCGGCATCGACAGCAACCGCGAGGCCTACATCTGCAACGTGGTGAAGTGCCGTCCGCCGGACAACCGCAAGCCCAGCGCCGCGGAACTGGCCGCCTGCCGGCCCTGGCTGGAGCAGCAGATCGCCCTGGTGGATGCGCCGCTGGTGCTGTTGGTGGGGGCCAGTGCCCTGCAGGGGGTGCTGGGCATCAAGGGGGGCATCACCAGCCTGCGGGGGCAGTGGCGGCCCTGGCAGGGGCGCTGGCTGATGCCGATCCTGCATCCCTCCTATCTGTTGCGGAACCCCTCCGAGCGGCCGGGCTCCCCCAAGGCCCTCACCCTCGACGACCTGCGGCTCGTGCAGAGCCGGCTGGCCCAATTGCCCGCTCCGCTGTGACAGGCTTGCGCCACAACGCCCCGTGACCCGGTCCGCTGATGCCATGACTGCCTCTCTGGCTTCCCCTGCAGCCCTTGAGGCGGCAGCGAACCCGCGCTACGACACCGTGATTCGCCGCCGCCCTACCCGCAGCGTTCGGGTGGGCGATGTCTGGATCGGCAGCGAGCACCCGGTGGTGGTGCAGTCGATGATCAACGAGGACACCCTCGACATCGAGGGGGCCACCGCCGGCATCCGCCGCCTGCACGAGGCGGGCTGCGAGATCGTGCGGGTCACGGTGCCTTCGCTGGCCCACGCCAGGGCGATGGGGGAGATCCGCCAGCGCCTGGAGAGCAGCTACGGGCCGGTGCCGCTCGTGGCCGATGTGCACCACAACGGCATGAAGATCGCCCTGGAGGTGGCCCAGCACGTCGACAAGGTGCGCATCAACCCGGGGCTGTTCGTGTTCGACAAGCCCGATCCCAACCGCACCGAATTCAGCGACGCCGAGATCGCCGCCATTGGCGAGCGCATCACCGAGACCTTTGAGCCGCTGGTGCAGCTGCTCAAGCAGCAGGACAAGGCCCTGCGCATCGGCGTGAACCACGGTTCGCTGGCGGAGCGGATGCTGTTCCGTTACGGCGACACCCCGCTGGGGATGGTGGAGAGCGCCCTGGAGTTCATCCGCATCTGCGACCGGCTCGACTTCCACAACATCGTGATTTCGATGAAGGCGTCGCGGGCGCCGGTGATGCTCGCCGCCTACCGGATGATGGCCGACCGCATGGACGCGGAGGGCTTCCATTACCCCTTGCACCTGGGGGTGACCGAGGCCGGCGACGGCGACTACGGCCGCATCAAGAGCACCGCTGGCATCGCCACCCTGCTGTCGGAGGGGTTGGGCGACACGATCCGCGTGTCGCTCACGGAGGCACCGGAGAAGGAGATCCCGGTTTGCTACGCGATCCTCCAGGCCATCGGACTGCGCAAAACGATGGTGGAGTACGTGAGCTGCCCCAGCTGCGGCCGCACCCTGTTCAACCTGGAGGAGGTGCTGCACAAGGTGCGCAGCGCCACGGCCCACCTCACCGGCCTCGACATCGCCGTGATGGGCTGCATAGTCAATGGCCCCGGTGAAATGGCCGATGCCGACTACGGCTACGTGGGCAAGACCCCGGGGGTGATTTCGCTGTACCGCGGCCGGGAAGAGATTCGGCGGGTGCCGGAGGCCGAGGGGGTGGAGGCCCTGATTGCGTTGATCAAGGAGGACGGCCGCTGGTTCGACCCCTGAGGGTTCGGGCGGGGGGCCGCCGTTTTTCTGCGGTTTTCCCGGCCGATGGGCGCCTGAATCGGGAGCTAATTTGAGAACACGTCCAGAGCTTGGGGGCTCAGGGAATGGCCAAGGCTGGTGCCGGGTTTCGCCGCAACCGTTTCGGTCGCACCGGTTTCGGTCGTAACAGCCTGGTGATCCTGGTGGGTGCTGGGGCCCTGGGGGCCATCGCCCTGCCACCGTTGCTCGCCCCCAGTGCGGCCTCGCTGATCAGCGACAGCCCCAAGGAGGTGATCGACCAGACCTGGCAGATCGTCTTCCGGGATTACCTGGACATCAACGGCAAGTACACCCCTGAGCGCTGGCGGGCCCTGCGGCGCCAGGTGCTCGCCAAGAGCTATGGCAGCACCAAGGAGAGCTATGAGGCGATCCGGGGCATGCTCGCCAGCCTCGATGACCCCTACACCCGTTTCCTGGACCCGCGGGAGTTCAAGGAGATGCAGATCGACACCTCGGGGGAACTCTCCGGGGTGGGCATCCAGCTGAGCCTCGACAAGGACACCAAGGAGCTGGTGGTGGTCAGCCCGATTGAGGGCTCCCCCGCCTCCCGGGCTGGCGTGCAACCCAAGGACGTGATCGTCTCGATCGACGGCAAATCCACCAAGGGCATGTCGACCGAGGATGCGGTGAAGCTGATCCGCGGCCAGGCCGGCACCTCCGTGAAGCTGGAGCTGCGCCGCTCTGGGAAGCTGGTGGACACCGCCCTAGTGCGGGAGCGGATCGAGCTGCATGCGGTGGACAGCCGCGTGAACCCGGGCCCCAATGGCACCCGCATCGGCTACATCCGCCTCAAGCAGTTCAACGCCAACGCCGCCAAGGACATGGCCGCGGCCCTCAAGGACCTGGAGGGCAAGGATGTGCAGGGTTATGTGCTCGACCTGCGCAGCAACCCCGGTGGCCTGCTGATGGCCAGCATCGCCATCGCCCGCCAGTGGCTGGATGAGGGGGTGATCGTCTCCACCAAAACCCGCGACGGCATCCAGGACATCAAGCGCGCCAACGGCCGCGCCCTGACCCGGCGCCCCCTGGTGGTGCTGGTGAATGAAGGCTCCGCCAGCGCCAGCGAAATTCTCTCCGGTGCCCTGCAGGACAACCACCGCGCCGTGGTGGTGGGGGAGAAGACCTTCGGCAAGGGGTTGGTGCAGTCGGTGCGCAGCCTCTCCGATGGCTCCGGCATGACCGTGACCATCGCCAAGTACCTCACCCCCAACGGCCGCGACATCCACAAGCACGGGATCGACCCCGATGTGCGGGCTCGCCTCAGCGCCACCGAGGCCCAGAGCCTGCGTCTGGAGGATTTGGGCACCAAGCGGGACAGCCAGTACCGCGTGGCTGAATCCACCCTGGTGAAGCAGGTGCGCGCCGCCGGCACGGTCACCAAAGCCAAGCTCTACGACCCCTCCAGCGCCAACGTGCCGGCGGCGGTGGGTCAGCCCTGAGGGCGGCTAGGCCGCCGACCCCACGGGCTGCATGAGGCCACCACCCGGGGTGGAGTCGTCGTCGTCGTTGCCGGTGTCGCCCTTGAGCAGGGCGTAGATGCCGAGGGCGACCAGGCCCACCAGGGAGGACACCAGGCTTAGTCCACCGCCGAGCCCACCAAGGCCAGTCCCCAGGTCGATCACCTCACCGAGCCCAGCGCCCATGGCAGCCGTTACACAACTTCTCAGAATTGTAACGGAAGTTTGCGGCATTGGTGGGGCCCGGCGGCTCACACCGCCAGCACCGCTTCGTTCTGGGCCTTTTGGCGTTCGGCCCGCTGGCCGTCGGTGAGGCCATCGGCCCCCGGGATCTGCTCGGCCATCTGCTTCAGCCAGCCCATCAGCTCCTCCACCTGCTTCTCGATTGGCAGCACCCCAAGGCCCCGGGCCAGCACCTTGGCGGTGCTGCCGGCGCCGGCCTGGTACACCAGCCGCCCGTGCAGGTGCTGCGGCAGCCCCTGGCGCAGCAGCCGGAAGGCGGGCTCCTCCATG
>JBIKKZ010000018.1:0-13019 GCA_044360095.1 Vulcanococcus sp.
GGAGGTGATCGGCGGCCGGATCACCAGTTTTGGCGCGGTGGGCGCCGGCCAGCGGGCCAAGGCGGTCAACCAGGTGCTGGTGGCGGGCAGCTATGCGGCGGTGGCGGAGGCCCTGGCCCTGGCGGAGCGGCTGGGGCTCGACCGCCCCCAGGTGGTGGAGGCCCTCAAGGGGGGCGCCGCCGGCTCCTGGGCCCTGGAGCACCGCAGCGCCGGGATGATTGCCGACCACTACCCCCTGGGCTTCAAGCTGGCGCTGCACCGCAAGGACCTGGCCATTGCCCTGGCGGCCGCGGCGGAGGCCCAGTTGACCCTGCCGATCACCGCCCAGGTGGCGGCCCTGGAGGAGGCGCTGATCAGCGCCGGTGAGGGGGAGCAGGATGTGTCAGTGCTGGCCCGCTGGTTCAGGGTCAAAGATTGAGGCCGGCCTTGTCGGCCACCACCCGCACCTGCTTGCTGCCGGCCACGATCCCCTTGGGGTGCACCAGCAACACCGCCCAGGTTTGGCTGCCCGGCTGGTAAGGGGCTTGCACGGTTTTGAACAGGCCGCCACCGGCCAGGGCCTCGAGGGGCAGGTCGGGGGTCTGCAGGCGCAGCAGCTCACCCGCGGTCACGGGCCGGATCGAACCGGCCACCACCCCCCCATCCAGGGGGTCATCAAACAGCACATCGAGGTCGTAACGCTGCCCGGTGAGCACGGCATCGGGGATCTGCAGGGTCACCTTGAGGTTGTCGTCGCCGCTGCGCAACAGGGAGTGCTCGCGGATCAC
This sequence comes from Vulcanococcus sp., assembly GCA_044360095.1. Taxonomy (GTDB): domain Bacteria; phylum Cyanobacteriota; class Cyanobacteriia; order PCC-6307; family Cyanobiaceae; genus Vulcanococcus. The sequence continues at coordinate 768 of JBIKKZ010000018.1, forward strand.
CTCCTGACGGTTGAAGCGGTTGGCGGTGGCCCCGAGCACCAGTTGCTGGTAGGCCACAAACCGAAAGGCAAACGGGCCCTGCTGGCGGCTGCCGGTCACGGTGAGCTCCGTGGTGGGGCGGCCATCCCGCAGGGGGGTGCCGGCCTTCACGGTCCAGGTGGCATCGGGGAACTGCTGGCGCAGCAGCTGCCGCTGGCGCTCCACCTGCTGCGGATCGAGCCCCTCACCGGGCTCCAGCACGGCATTCAGGGCGTTGGCATCGCTGCTGTTGAGGGCGTCCTGCAGGGCCTGCAGGGTGGGGGCGGCCCGCAGGGGGGTGGCGCCTGTGATGAGCCCGGTGGCGGCGACGGCGGCGATGGCGACGGCCTGCAGCAGGGGGCGCAACAACACAGGGGCGGCAATGGACTTGGCCCTTAAGTTAGGCGCGCTTCCCGGCCGCCACCATGACCCGCCTGTTGATCGCAGCCAGCGGCACCGGCGGCCATCTGTTTCCGGCCCTGGCGGTGGCCCAGGCGCTGCCTGCCGATTGGACCGTGCACTGGCTGGGGGTGCCCGACCGGCTGGAGACCCAGCTGGTGCCCGGGGATATCCACCTGCACACCGTGCGGGCCGGCGGACTGCAGGGTCGCGGGCTCACGAAACTGGCCAATCTGCTGCGGCTGCTGGGGGCCACCGGGCAGGTGCGCCGCCTGATCCGGCGCGAACGCATCCGGGTGGTGTTCAGCAGCGGCGGCTACATCGCCGCACCGGCGATCCTGGCGGCCCGTTGGTGCGGTATCCCGGTGGTGCTGCACGAATCCAATGGCGTCCCCGGGCGGGTCACGCGGCTGCTGGGGCGGCTCTGCACCCGGGTGGCGGTGGGGCTGCCCCAGGCGGCCGAGCGGCTGCCCCACTGCCGGCCACGGGTCACCGGCACCCCCGTGCGGCGCGCCTTCCTGGAGCCGGCAGCCCTGCCGGCCTGGGCGCCCCAGGGCCCCGGGCCGCTGCTGCTGGTGATGGGGGGGAGCCAGGGGGCGGTGGGGCTCAACCGCATGCTGCGGCCGCTGCTGCCACAGCTGTTGGCGGCCGGCTGCCGGGTGGTGCACCTGAGCGGCAGCAACGACCCCGACAGCGGAGCGCTGCAGCATCCCGGCTACGTGGAGCGCCCCTTCAGCGATGAGGTGCCGGGCCTGCTGCAACACGCCGACCTGGTGATCAGCCGCGCCGGCGCCGGCAGCCTCAGCGAGCTGGCGGTGTGCGGCAGCCCGGCGATCCTGGTGCCCTTCCCCCAGGCGGCCGACCGCCACCAGGACGCCAATGCCGGCGCCGCAGCGGCCCTGGGGGCGGCGGTGATCGTGTGGCAGCACCCGCCCGAGCACCCCGCCCTGGGGCAGGCGATCTGGCGGCTGCTGGGGCCGCGGCTGCGGGGGTGCGATCCAGCCATCGACCCGCTGCTGCGGCTACGGGCGGGCATGGAGCGGCTGGCAGTGCGCAACGCCGATCAGCTGCTGGCGCAGGTGCTGGCGGAGCTCACGGGCTGAGGTCTAGACTGATCTATACCAGCAAAGGAAAGCGGCCTTAGGCATGCGCGCCAAGTTGTTTCGCAACGGCCGAAGCCAAGCCGTGAGGCTGCCGGCCAGTTTTCGGTTTGAGGGCACTGAAGTGGACATTGAGCGCGATGAAACGGATGGCTCGGTCAGGCTTCGTCCCGTTCGCTCAACACCCCTCGATTGGCTCAGACGCCGCGCCGAGGTTTGCGACAACGCTGAAACGCCAGATGAACTCGCCGGATTCTTTGACGACCTGAACGATCAACGCAGCCCATCAGAGCGACCCTGGCCGTGAAGCACCGGTTCATGCTCGACACCAATGCGGTGCGGGCTCTGCTGGAGCGTGGCTCACCTCAGCTCGACCAATGGTTTGCCGAGGAGCGGTGTTCGATTTCCGCGATCGTGGCGGCCGAGATCCGTTTCGGGCTGGCTCGAAGACGGTTGAGTGCCGCGCGACACAGCCTCGTTGAAGACCTTCTCACTGTTCTGCCCATCGAACCATTCGGCTCCAGAGCCGCCCAAAGCTATGGAACCCTCAGAGCCGAGCTGATGGCTGCTGGTGTAACCCTCAGCGCCATGGATCTACTCATCGCGAGCCATGCCTTGAGCGCAGGGTGCACCCTGCTCACAGCCGACCAAGCCTTCAGTCAAATCGCAATCCTCAAGACTCGGCACTGGTGAGCGGCAGCTGACCATTCCGTATCTTTCACCAGGGTTACAGGGGTGAAGAGCCGGAAGCCTCCCACTCCAGCCGCAAGGCGGAGACGATGCGGCGGTTACTGCGACGGCTCTGGTAGCCGATCCGCAGCCACCGCTCATTGAGCCCCTCAAAGGAGCGGCAATCCCGCAGCAAGATGCGGTGGCGCCGCTCCAACGCCTCGCGCAGGGGCACCAGCGACCGCTCCCCGCGCAGCAGCAGAAAATTGGCGGCTGAGGGCATCGGCTTCAGGCCGGGCAAGGCGGCCAGCTGCTGCTGCAGCCAGGCCCCCTCGGCGGCGGTCCAGCGCTGCACGCGGCGGCACCAGGCGCGGTGGTGCTGGGGATCACGCAGCAGCGCCTGGGCCACCGCCGCGGCCACCGCATTGATGGGCCAGGGGTCACGCCAGGCGGCCCAGCGCTGCAACCGCTCCGGCTGGGCCACCGCGTACCCAATGCGCAGGCCGGCGATGCCGTACAGCTTGGTGAGGCTGCGGATCACCACCAGGTTGGCGTGCTCCGCCACCAGGGGGATCAGGCTCTGGCGCTCGCCATCGGGCACCAGGGGCAGAAAGGCCTCATCGCAGATCAGCAACCGGTGGCGCCGCAGGAGAGGCTCCAGCGCAGCGCGGCTCCAGAGCTGGCCGGTGGGGTTGTGGGGGTTGGTGATCCACAGCACCGGCGCCGGAGGGAGCTCCGGCAGCGGGCCGGGGGCAGCGCTGGCCCAATCCAGCGGCAACGGCACCGTCTGCACCGCCGCCCCCCAACAGCGCAGGGCCCGTGCGTAATCGGCGAAGCCCGGCTGGGGCAACAGCGACGGCCCGAGGGCGGCGGCATCACGGGCCGCCCAGGTGAACAACTCCGCAGCACCATTGCCCGGCAGCACCATGGCGGCATCCAGGCCGTGCCGCGCAGCGATCAAGGCCCGCAGGGGCTGGGCCGTGCGGTCGGGGTAGGGCTGCAGGGGTGCCCGCCAGGCGGCCCAACGGGCCCGCCAGGGCAAGGCCAGCGGCGCCAGGGAGGCACTGGCATCCAACAGCCGATGGGGCCCGCAGCCCAGGCGACGGGCCGTGGCCTCCAGATTGCCGCCGTGGGTTTCGGGCACGGTGCCTTGCCGGCTCAAGCCCCCAGCCTGATCGACGGAGCCGCCCACCGCCGGTAAAACACGCGCACTGCCCCCTGCAGCCATGCCCCGCTCCCCCCGCAACCCGCGTTGGCTGGGCCCTGCAACGGCGCTCCAGGCCGCGGTGGTGGCAGCAACGCTGCAGGGCTCCATGCCGGGCCCAGCCCTGGCGCTGACCCCGGAGGCCTTGGTGCGCACCCTGGAGCAGCGCCGTTGTGAGCACTGCCAGCTCCAGGATGCCGACCTGGTGCAGGCGGACCTGCGCGAAGCCCGACTGCGGGGAGCCCAACTGCAACGGGCCAACCTCAGCGGCGCCCGGCTCGATGGCGCCGATCTGCGCGGCGCCAACCTGAGCCACACCAGCCTGGTGGGGGCATCCCTGCGGGGGGCCGACCTGCGCGGCAGCCTGCTGATCGGCACCGACCTGCGCGACTGCGACCTGAGCGAAGCCCAGCTCGATGCGGCGGCTTTGAACCGCAGCCACTGGCAGCAGGCCCGGGGCGTGGCCACCGGCTCCCAGGGCTATGCCGAACTGCACAACGCCGGCATCAACGCCGCCCAGGCGGGACGCCACGCCGAGGCGGAGCGCTGGTTCAGCGGTGCCATCCAACAACTCCCCAAAGCCGCCATCAGCTGGGTGGCCCGGGGCATGAGCCGCGCCGAGCAGGGCCAGTTCAGCCTTGCCGCCCAGGACCTGCGCTACGCCGGCCGGCTCTACGGAGCCATGGGCGACCAGGAGCAGGCGAAGGCCCTTGATCAGGCCGCAACGCTGCTCGTGGCCCCCAACGCCCGCAGCAAGGGGGGCAACGGCCTGGGCTCCCAGTTGCTGGGTGGCGCCATGGCGGCATTCAAAGTGATTGCCCCGCTGGCGGCCAAGGCGATGCTGCCGGCGCCGCTCTAGAAGCCCGGGCTGCCGGTGCCCATGAACTGGCGCGCCTCGCGGGTCACCGCCTGGTAGCCGTAGCCGTAGGTGCCACCCTCGCCGTCGTTGATCACCCGCGGCGTCACCAGAATCACCAACTCACGCTTGCTGCGGGCGTTGTTGGAGCTGCGGAAGAACTGACCCACGAAGGGGAGGTCCCCGACGATGGGCCACTTGGTCACCGCCTGGTTGTCGGCGTCGGAGATCACACCGGTGAGGATGAGGGTCTGGCCATCCCGCACCCGCACCGTGCCGGTGTCGAGGCGCCGCACCTGCAGGATGTTGATGCGCCCACAACCGGCCACCTGCTCCACCGAGTTGGCCCCGGCCCGGGCGGAGATGGAGGGCGACAACGCGAACGACACGAATCCGTTGTCGTCGATCTTGAGCACCCGGGCACCGAAGGTGAGCCCTTCCGTGCCGAACTGGGGCTGGCAGGTGTTGGGGGCTCCGTTCTGTCCCGCCTGCACGATGTAGTCGGTGATCACCTGGGAGCCCACCGTCACAAACGCCTCGTTGGAGTAGGGGCGACCGATGCTGGCGGTGTTGAGCACGGTGTTGGAACCGGCCGCGGCGGCAGAGGCCGCCAGGGCCACCTCCTTGCCCCCCTGGATCGGGTCGTCATTTTCGCTGAGGATCAGCGTGGGGCTGGCCAGCACCTTGGTGCTGCTGGACACGATCGCCGCCCGCACCAGGTCGTAGAAGTTGTTGCTGGCGTAGGCGGTGCCGGGGTTGAGGGGCGCCGGTGTGGCACTCGCCGCCAGATCAACGGTGGTGGGGGAGGACGAACCGCTGTTGCTGGTGGTGGTGGTGGCCAGCTGCTGCTGCGGTTTGGCCGATTGGGAGCCGCCGCTGATGGTGTCGAAGCCACCGTTGGGCGAAGGGGGCAAGCGGTTGTTGAACGCTCCGATCAGCCGTCCTTCGTCGTTGACGATGAAGTTGTTGCCGTAGCGGAAGGCAAAGCTGTTCTTTACGGCCGCTTCGTTCTCCAGCGCCACATCGAGGATCTTCACGGACAGGGCCACCTGCCGCTCCCGCAGATCGATCTGGCGTAGGTAGTTCTCCGCCACCGCCACCACCTGGGGGTCCCCCACCAAGGTCACGGACTGCAGGCGGGAATCGGTGGTGCCGCTGAGTCCCCGCAGGGGTCCAGCCGCGGCGCCGTAGGTCTCGGTGGTGGTGATCGTCTCGCGTTTGGTCTGCTGCTGCGCCTCGCCGCCCGCCACTTGATTGGCCTGCGACTGACCCTGGGTGACGGTGTTGGTGATCAGGTTGACCTTGGTCATGCGGGCACCGAGGCTGGCCAGGTAATCAGCCGCCGAGGCGGCCGAGGCCTGGTTCAACCGGTACACCTTGGAGAGCTGGGCCCCGAAGGTCTTCGATTGCACCGAGGGGCCGACCATCAGCATGCGGCCCTCCTGCTTGGCCTGCAGCCCCGAGGCCAGCAGCACCGCATTGATGGCCCGTGCGTAGCTTTCAGCGCGGAACGCCAACGACACCGTCGGTGATGGAGCCGCCACAGGGGCCGTTCCCACCGCGGTGGTGCCAATGGGCTCGTCGCCCACGTAGACAAAGCCATAGCCCCCCATCTGGGCGAGGGCCATCAGGGCATCCCGCGCCGGTGCGTTGCGCAGGGTCATGGTGACCGGCGGGCCGCTGAGGTTGAGGTAGCTGCGGTTGCGCAGCACCATCGTTCCCACGGCCATGTCCCCCAGGGGTGGCGCCACGGCACGGGGCTGAAGCGGTGGGGCATAACTGGCCTGGGGCAAGGCGCCGGGCTGCCGCAGGTTGAACCGCCCGGTTTGGGCGGGCGGGGTGGCGCCCCCGAGGAAGCTCAGGATGAGATCGCGGCCGTCGGCACTCACCATGGGGCGCCCCAGGGGCACGCCGGGCAGGGGCGTCACGGCAATGCGGTAGCTGCTGCCGGCACCGTCGATGCTCACCTGCCGCAACCCCGCCTCCGGGAAGGCCATGGTCTGCGGGCCCAGCCGCAGGGCGCTGGGGCTGGCCAGCTGCAACTCCCCTTGCCAACCGCCGGCGCCCTGGCTCTGGCGCAACACCGGCCCCGGCCCGACGCCCTGAATCACCACATCCACCCCGTCGGTGCTGCGGCGCACCTGCAGCAACAGCGCGCCGCCGTTGGGGACGGTTTGGCTGGCCGGCGGTTGCTGCGCCGGCTGGGAAAGCAAGGCCGGGGCCTGGGCGCGGGCGTCCCCCCCAGCCACCACGGTGGCCATCGCGGCGGCGGCGGCCCTGGCCGCAAACGAACCGCGATGGATCATCAATGGCCCGAGCCAACGTTGGCCGGATGGTATCGACGGCGGAGCCGTGCCACCAGGGTGAGGGGTTGCGGCCGTTATGGCGACGGCCGAGCGTCGTAGTAGCTGAGGTTGAGACGCAGTTCTGCGGGGGTGCCCGCCTTCACCGCCAGATCGCTCTGAACCATCAGGGGCGAGAGGCGCTCCAGCCGCCGCAGGAATTGCACCAGCTGCGGGCCAGCACCGCGGGCGGTGAGCAACACACTTGTTTTGCCCCAACCCAGCGCCAACAGGGGATCCGCCGGCGGCTTGGCGGGCTTGCCGGTGGGCGCAGCGGTGGTGGGTGATGGCACCGGTTCGTAGCGATCCAGCACCACCCTGGCGGCGGCGGCTTCGGCACTCAACATCGCCAACAGCGTGGAGACATCACCGCTGCCGGCAATCAGGGTGCTGATCTGCCGGTTGCTGGCCTCAGCCCGCTGCAGGCGCCGCTCAAAGTCAGCGAGTTGACGGCGCAACAGCGGCAGCCGCTGGCGCCCCTCCTGCAACTGCCCCCAGCGCTGCCGCTCCGCCTGCAATCCCTGCCATTGCGGACCCACCACCAGGGCTCCAATGGCCAGGGCCATCAGACCGCCGAGCAACGCCGGCACCGCCACCAACACCCGCTGGCGGTGCCGCTCCGTCAGCCCCTGCCACGGACTCATCGCAACACCCCCGCCCGCTGCAGCAGCTGCAGGCGTCTGGCCAGGCCATCGGCCTGGAGGCTCGCCAACACCATCACCTGCTGCTGCGGCTGCAGGCTGGCAAAGCGGGCGGTGAGCTCCCAGCCCAACGGTTCCGTGGGCTTGTCGCGGCTGAGTTTCACCACGGTCACCCCATCCGGCTGAACCAATGGGGAGCGGGCGAGCAGCAGCTGCAGGCCATTCACCCGCCGAAAGGCCTCCGGGTCGGCCGCCACCCCCTTGAGCTGCAGCTGATCCCCCTGCACCTGCAAGGCGGTGACCTGCACCCCAGCCGGCGTCACCCGCAGCACATCGGTGAGCAACGCCGATCCGGATTGCACCGCCACGATCCCCCGCGCCAACCCCTCGGTGCTGCGCTCCAACTGCCGCACGCGCCGTCGCGCCTGCTGCACGCGGGTCTCCAGGGCCTGGCGTTGAACCGGCACCCCCTGCAGGGCATCGGCCTGGGCGGCCAGCTGCCAGCGGCGCACCTGCAGGGCAACGCCCAGGCCTGAGACGGCCACAACGGGCACCAGCCCCAGGGCTAGGCCCCGGCGCAGCAACGGTGCGGCAGGTGCAGGCGGTGGCGCCGCCGCAGGCAAGCCCCGCTGCAGACGGCGCTGGCGCAACAGATCCAGTGGTGGCAACGGGTGCAGGCGGCTCATGACTCCAACTCCGGCAGGGCCAGACCCCACAGCAGCCCAGTGGCACCGCCGCCCAGGGGGGCCAGGGGCTCGACGCCGGCGGGCAACACCGCATGCAACTCCGCCAAGAGGGTGTCCAGATCCGGGCACCCACCGGCGGCGGCCACCAGAGGAAGCGGGGTGTCCAGGGCCTCCGCATCCAGCCGCCGCACGTACCCCCAGCAAGCCGCCAGAGCTTCAGCCAAGGCGGAGGCCCGCTGGGCCCCCGGCAGAGGCCATTGCCAGTGGGGGACGCCATTGCGCTGCAGCAGCAACCAGCACTGATCCACTTCAGCGCACAGCAGCCAGCGCGCCTGGGCGGCCGCGGCCGCCCGCAGACAGCAGAGCCCGGCCGCCTCCAACCCATCCAGCTCCAGGCCTGCCTGCGCGCACACCGCCAGCCAGGCCTCCAACAGATCGGCCCGCGCGCCGTAGAGCAGGGCTTCCCCTCCGCCGGCCAGGGGATGCAGATGCAGATCCAGCTGTTCCAAGGGGGCGCCAAAGGTCTCGGGCCCCAGCTCCGCCGGCAGCAGGTCGATCAGGGGGCGGTTAGGGGCTGAATCCGACCACTGCAGCAGGCGCCATCCACTGGCCCGCCAGGGCAACACCGCCCGCAGCCGCGCCCCCGCGTAGCCGCGCTCGATCAACCAGTCGCCGAGGAGATCGCCAAGGGCCTCGCCCTCTAGGGGATGGCCACCCTGCAGCACCCCCTCCGGCAGGGGCAGGGTTTCGCACCAGGCCACGGCACATCCGTCCAGGGCGAAGGCGGTGAGGGCCCGGTCTTGAATTTCCAGGTACAGCCGCCGTGGGAACAACCAAGAGGTCCAGCGTGAGAGCACCGGGGCGAGCGTGGGTGCCAGCCATGGCGCCAGGCGCTCCTGAACCCCTGAGAGCACCACCGGCCTCCCTGCGCTGCCCGAACGGTATCGAGGATTCCCCCGCCGGACAGCCCTCAGCGCCAGGGGGCGCCGCTGCCCACAGCCTCGCTGAGGCTGCGGAAGCCGTGGCGATCGAGCTGTTGGCTGAGGCCCTCGAGGATGGCGGGCACCAGCTCGGGCCCCTCGTAGATCCAACCCGTGTAGAGCTGAATCAGCGAGGCGCCGGCCGTGATCCGCTCCCAGGCCGCCTCGGGTGAATCGATGCCGCCCACGCCGATCAACGGCAGGCCCGGGCCGGCCACGGCCCGCAGGCGCCGCAGCACCTCCAGGGCCCGGCCCCGCAGGGGCGCACCGCTGAGCCCCCCCGCCTCCTCCGCCAGGGTGCGGCCGGTTTGGGGGATGCGGCGCTGCTCCAGGCCCAGGCGGTTGAGGCTGGTGTTCACGGCGATCACCCCCGCCAACCCCTCCTCGTAGGCCATGCGGGCGATGGCATCGATGGCCTCGTCATCGAGGTCCGGCGCGATCTTCACCAGCAGCGGCGGGCAACCCTGCAGGCGCCGCAGCCGCTCCACCAGCCGGCGCAACTGCACTTCATCCTGCAGCTCCCGCAGCCCGGGGGTGTTGGGGGAGCTCACATTGATCACGGCGTAGTCCGCCAGGGGCGCCAGCAGCTCCAGGGAGGAGGCGTAATCGTCGGGGGCCAGCTCCAGCGGGGTCACCTTCGACTTGCCCAGGTTGATCCCCAGCACCGCCGGCCGCTGCGCCGCCGGCGGCAGCTGTTGGCGCTCCAGGGTGCGCAGGGCCGCCTGGGCGCCGCCGTTGTTGAAGCCCATGCGGTTGAGGGCCGCCCGCTCCGCCGCCAGGCGGAACAGCCGCGGCTTGGGGTTGCCCGGCTGGGGGTGCCAGGTCACCGTGCCGACCTCGGCGAAGCCAAAGCCAAACAGGTGCCAGATCCCCGCGGCCACGGCGTTCTTGTCGAAGCCGGCCGCCAGGCCAACGGGGTTCTGGAAGCGGCAGCCAAACAGGGTCTGCTCCAGGCGCAGATCCGGGCGCTGCAGCTCCGCCGCCAGCCCCGCCAGGGTGGTGTTCACCAGGGGCCAATGGCGCCGCAACGACACCTGGGCCAGGGCCTGCAGGGTCAGCTGGCTGAGCTGTTCCGCATCGGCCCCCGCATCGCGGCTGAGCAGTGGGCCCACCAGGCGGCGGTAGAGGCCGCCCGTACCGACATCAGCCATCGCCCCCACCCTCGCGCTGCTCCGATCCTGACGCCTCACGCTCCAACCGCCAGCGGCCCTCGGCGGCGGGCACCACCCGCCAATCGCGCCAGGGCCAGGGGCCGGAGCGCTGCTCCAGGGTGGCCAGCGGCAGCTCCACCAGCTGGGCCAGCTCAATCAGGCTGAGGCCGTAGCCCCCCGCCGCCAGGCGATCGGCCAGCTCCAGGCGGCTGAGCAGCTGCAGCAGCGGCTTGGGGGCAGGCTCTGGGGCCGGAGCTGCGGCGCCATCCGCGGGCACCTCCCCCTGGGCCAACGGCGGCCGCTGCCCCTTGGAAAAGGCCACCGCAATCGCATCACAGCGGTCGTTGTCGCGGTCGCCGCTGTGGCCCTTCACGTACACCAGCGGCAGCTGCGGGATGCGGGCCGCATCGAGGGCCTCCCACAGGTCGCGGTTGAGCACGGGCGAGCCGGAGGCGGTGCGCCAGCCCTTGCGCTTCCAGCCGTTGATCCAGCGGCTGAAGCCATCAATCAGGTATTTGGAATCGGTGCGGATCGCCAGGTCGGGGTGGCGGGGGAGCGTTTGCAGCTGCTGCAGCAGGGTGAGGGCCGCGGTCAGCTCCATGCGGTTGTTGGTGGTGTCGGGCTCCGCCCCGCCCCACTCGCGCACGCTGCCATCGGCGAAGCGCAGCAGGCAGCCCCAGCCCCCCGGGCCCGGATTGCCGCTGCAGGCGCCATCGCAGGCGGCCGCCACCACCACTGGTCCTTCAGGCACTGGGCTCCCCGCGGCGGATCCGGTACAACACGCGTCTGACAGGCAGCGCAGGGGTGATCGGCATGCAGCGAACCTACCTCCCACGGTTGGGGGCCGGCCTGGTGCTGGCCCTGGCGGGGGCATCGGGCTGGTTGGGGCTAGGCGGCGGCCAGCCCGCCAGCCAGGCCGCCAGCCTGTTCAACAGCCTCCCGCTCGAGCAGAGCCGCTTCGCGGTGCTGGCCCAACCGGTGGGCCGCAACGACTGGAAACTGCTGGTGCTGGAGCAGATCCGCCCGGAACCCCGCTGCTGGCAGGCACGGCCCGATGGCCTAATCGATCCAACGCTCAACCGGTTTGATTTCACGGGCATCTGCAGCCGCTACATCGACAGCAACGGCTATTCCCTGCGGGTGGGGGGCAGCGACCTGGGCAGCAGCCACCGGCTGCGGCTCAAGCAGGAGGGCAACCGCATCGCCCTGGTGGCCATCAGCCCCAGCGACGCCACGGAGCTGCCGGTGGGCCAGGGGCTGATGCGCCAGCGGGACCGCGACGGCTTCGTGCTGATCCAGCTGGAGCCCGACTGGCGGCTGCAGCGGCGCGCCTTCGGCAGCCAGACCCTCAGCCACGTGTACCTGGCCAACGAGGCGCCCCTGGCACACCTGATCGCCCGGGCGAACCACAGCGGCGCGGGCCGCACCCCCCAGGGTCAGGGCCTGCCCGAGCCAGCCCTGGCCCTCAACCCGCCGCCCACGCTGGCGGCGGGCCAGGGCCCGGTGAGCCTGCCGGTGGTGCCGTACCGGCCCTGAGGGGACAACCGGCGCAGTGGACCACACCCCCTTGCCCGCCCTTTTCCTCTGGCCGTATGTTGCACTTGTGTGAGGAGTGCGGAACACCACTTCTGGGGTCGAAACGAGGACAGACTCCCAAAAGCGTTCCGGCTCAAAGCCCTGCCTTCGGCGGGGCTTTTTTTTGTGGAGCCATTTTCTCGGCGCTGCAGGGGCCAAGCAAAAAGCCGGCCCCCGTGGGGGCCGGCAGTGGGGTAACGAGGCTCAGGCACCGCAGCACCTGGGCACGGCGATCACTTGAGGGTGACCTTGCCGCCGGCCTCTTCGATGGCCTTCTTCATGGTCTCGGCGTCAGCCTTGGAGACACCTTCCTTGACGGCGCAAGGGGCGCTCTCCACCAGGGCCTTGGCTTCGCCCAGGCCGAGGCCGGTGGCTTCGCGGACGGCCTTGAGGACCTTGATCTTGGCGGCAGCATCGAAGCTGTCGAGCATGACGTCGAATTCGGTCTTCTCTTCAGCGGCTTCAGCAGCACCACCGCCGGCGGCGGGGGCGGCCATCACGACGCCAGCGGAAGCGGCGGCGGACACACCGAAGGCCTCTTCAATCTGCTTGACAAGCTCAGAGGCTTCCAGCAGCGAGAGAGTCTTCAGGGACTCGAGGATTTTGTCGGTAGTAGCAGACATGGTTGGGA
>JBIKKZ010000019.1:0-13016 GCA_044360095.1 Vulcanococcus sp.
GCTGGTGCAGCAATTGCCCATGGCGGCTGAGCGGGCGGCAGGGCTGCTGCGCCAACTGCTCGACCAGAGCAACCGCATGCTCTATGGGCAGCAGGCGGTGCAGTGGCTGCAGCAGAGCTGGGGGGCAGGCACAGCGGGGGCCGACCCCGTGGGAGGTGGCTTGCGGGGCCTGCTGGGGGTGGCCGGCAACCTGGGCAGCGGCCTGATCCAGATGCTTCTGGTGGTGGCGGTGAGCCTGATGATCGCCGTGCAACCCACCGCCTATCGCGAGGTGGCGGTGCTGCTGGCCCCCTCCTTCTACCGCCGGCGCCTACGCCAGGTGCTGCTGCAGTGCGGGGATGCCCTCAGCAGCTGGATGGGGGGTGTGCTGATCAGCTCCCTGTGTGTGGCGCTGCTGGCGGGCATCGGCCTGTCGCTGCTGGGGGTGAAATTGGTGGTGGCCAACGCCTTGCTGGCGGGGCTGCTGAATGTGATCCCCAACATCGGCCCCACGCTGAGCACCGTGTTTCCGATGTCGGTGGCCCTGCTGGTGTCGCCCTGGAAGGCCCTGGCGGTGCTGGGGCTTTATGTGTTGGTGCAAAACCTGGAGAGCTATGTGATCACCCCGTCGGTGATGCACCACCAGGTGAAGCTGCTGCCGGGCCTCACCCTGGCGGCCCAGTTGCTGTTCACCGTGTTGTTCGGCCCCCTTGGGTTGCTGCTGGCCCTGCCGCTGGCGGTGTGCCTGCAGGTGGTGATCCGTGAGGTGTTGATCCGCGATGTGCTCGACCCCTGGCGGGGTCAGGGGCAAAGGCCATGAACGCCCGAACCCTGATCGGCCTGCTGGCCCTGGTGGTGCTTGGGCTGTTGGCCTGGGAGCTGCGCTGGGTGCTGCTGGTGCTGTTCGGCGCCATCGTGCTGGCGGTGGCCCTCGACGTGCCGTTGACCTGGCTGAGAACCCTCACACGCCTCAACCGCCCGCTGGCCCTGCTGCTGGTGGTGCTGGCCCTGGGCTTCACCGGCTGGCGTCTGGGGGAGCTGCTGCTGCCGGAGTTGGTGCAGCAGGTGAACCAATTTACCCAGCTGGTGCCGGCGATGTTCACCCGGCTGGGGCAGCTGCTGGGGGGAATGGCGATGCTGGAGAGCGTCGAAGCGCGCCTGCTGCAGTTCGGCACCCTTGAGAAACTACAACCGCTCGGCAGCCAGCTGCTGGGGTTCGCCGGTGGGGCCGCCTCGATCACCGTGCAGCTGGTGCTGATGGTGCTCCTGGCCTTGCTGCTGGCCCTCGACCCCCGCAGCCACCAGCGGCTGGTGCTGGCGATCACGCCCGCCCACTACCGACCAATGATCGGCGAGGTGCTGGGGGAGTGCCGCCAGGCCCTGGGGGGCTGGCTGGCGGGCATGACCTTCTCCGGGGTGACGGTGTTTGCCTTCACCTGGGCCGGGTTGGCGGCCCTGAAGGTGCCGTTGGCCCTGCTCAGCGCCCTGGTGTGCGGGCTGCTCACCTTCGTGCCCACCATTGGCCCCACCGTTGCCACGCTGTTGCCGCTGTCGGTGGCGTTGCTGGTGTCGCCAGCCCTGGCGTTGCAGGTGCTGATCCTGCGACTGCTGGTGCAGAACGCCGAAGCGTTTCTGCTCACCCCGCTGCTGCTGAGCCGCACGGTAAACCTGCTGCCCACGGTGGCGTTGATGGCCCAGCTGTGCCTGGGGGCGCTGCTGGGGTTGCCGGGGGTGCTGCTGGCCCTGCCCCTGGTGGTGGTGCTGCAGGTGCTGGCCCAGAAACTGCTGGTGGAGCAGGTGATGGACCGCTGGACGTAGGCGTTCAGCGCGTCGGTCGCAACAGCGACGGCAACAGCAACAACACCGCCACCGCCAGGGGATGGTGCAGGGGAATCTGAGCCAGGCTGCTCCAGGTGAAGTGCTCCAGCAGCAGCTGCACCTCCACCCGAAGATCCAGCAGGGCAAACACCCCCAACAGCAGGGGCACCCAGGGGATGGGGCGCCGGACGCTGTCGCTCATCGCCGGGCGAACAGGGGAAGCAGGGTGGGGGCCACGCCGATGCTCGACCAGCTGCCCACGGCGATGCCGATGGTGAGCGCCACCGCAAACCAAAACAGGGTGCTGCCGCCGAAGAAGATCAGGGCCACCAGGGGCAGCAGGGTGGTCAGTGACGTGTAAAGCGAGCGGGTGAGGGTGGCATCCACCGCCACATCCACTTGGTCGGGCAGGGGAAGGTCACGCAACACGGTTTTCTGCTCGCGGATGCGGTCGAACACCACCACCGTGTCGGTGACGGAGTAGCCGGCCACCGTGATCAGGGACACGGCAAACAGCGAATCCACCTCGATGCCGGCCAGCAGGCCCAGCCAGGCAAACACCCCGCAGGTGATCAGCACATCGTGGCCGAGGCAAAGCAGGGCCAGGCCGGCAAAGATGCGGTCGTAGCGGACGGTGATGTAAACCGCGATGGCGGCGAAGCTCACCAGCAGCGAGATCAGGCTGCCCTTGAGCAGTTGATCGCCGAGGGTGGGGCCGATGGTGTTCACGGAGGTGGCCGCCGCCTGCAGCGGACCGGCGGCCGCCTGCACCTCCGCCACCACCGCGGCGGCCTGATCAGGGGTGAGGTCCGGCAGACGCAACACCAGGGATCGGCCCTGATCGAGCACCTGCACGGCGGCGGCATTGAGGCTGGGGGCGCTGGCCCCGGCCTCAGCCAGCACGGTCAAACGGGCGATGCGGCGCTGCAGGGCGTCGGCGGATACGGGGGAGCAGGGTCCTGGGCAGGCGCGCTCCAGCTGGATCTGGGTGCCACCGGTGAAATCGAGGCCGGGCCGCAGCGGCGCGCCGATGTCCGGGTTGGTCCAGCAGAGCAGCAGGCCCAGCAGGCTGAGCAGGCAGGCCAGGCCGGATCCCACCCAGGCGAGGCGGCGGTGGCGGGTGATGCGGAAGCGTGGGGTTGGCGAGGGGGTGCTGGTCATCAGGCGGCACCGGCGGGCAGCTGGCGGGCGGGCAGGAAATAGGTGACGCGGCGCAGGGCCGGGTAGCTGGTGAGCAGGCGCAGGATGCTGCGGGTGCAGGTGAGCGCCGTGAACAGGCTGAGCAGCAGGCCGATCGCCAGGGTGACGGCGAAGCCCTTCACCAGGCCGGTGCCCAGGGCAAACAGGGCGGCACAGCTGATCAAGCCGGTGACATGGCCATCGAGGATCGAGGAGAACGCCAGGGAGAAGCCCGTGTCAATCGAGCGGATCAGGGTGTTGCCGGCCCTCAGCTCCTCCTTGACCCGCTCAAAGATCAGCACGTTGGCGTCGACGGCCATGCCGATCGAAAGGATGAACCCGGCGATGCCCGGCAGCGAGAGGGTGACGGGAATCAGGGCGTAGATCGCCAGGTTGAACAGCGCATAAAGGCTGAGGGCCACCACCGACACCAGGCCGGGCAGGCGGTAGACCACCACCATGAACACCGCCACCAGGGCCAGGCCGGAGAGGGCCGCCACCAGGCTGGAGCGGATGTTCTCGGCCCCCAGGGAGGGGCCGACGGTGCGCACCTCAATCAGCTTCACCGGCAATGGCAGGGAACCACCGCGCAGCTGCACCTCCAGGTCGCGGGCCTCTTCGGCGGTGAAATTGCCGGTGATGCTGGCGGAGCCGCCGGTGATGCCGGCGGGCTTGAACTCGGGCCCCACGCTGGCCTCGCTGATGGAGCGGCCATCGAGCACGATGCCCAAGAGGCGGCCGCTGCCGGCGATGCTCTGGGTGAGGGCGGCAAACTTGCGCCCCCCCTCGCTGTTGAAGGTGAGGGTCACATCCCAGCCCGAGCCGGTCTGCTGCTGCTGGCGGCCGGCGGCGGTGAGATCGCGGCCGGTCAATTCTGCGGGTTCGTAGAGGTCCACAACCCGGCGGTTCACCTCCGCCAGCAGCAGCTCCAGCTGGTCGAGCTCACTGCTGCCGGCGGGCACGGCCACCCCAAGGCTCTGCAGGGATTCCGCCAGCTGCTGGGCCGGCAGATCCACGGCGGGGGTGTCGTCGGGGTCCGATTGGCCCTCGGCGAGGGCCTGGCTGCGCTGGCGGCGCTGGTTGAGCACCGCCTGGGCCTGGCGCTTGAGCTTGAGCAGACCGCTCATCTGTTGCTCCGTGCCGGGCTTCTGGGCGCGAAACTCCAGCAGGGCTGTGGTGCCCAGCACCTTGGCGGCACGGCTGGGGTCCTGCTCACCGGGGAGCTGCAGCACCAGTTGGTCATCGCCGACGGTCTGGAGGGTGGATTCAGCCACGCCGAGGCCATTGATGCGGCGGTCGAGCACGTCTTTCACCGCCTCGAGCTGCTCCGGCTTCACGGTGGTGATCGCCCCGGCGGGCATCACCTGCAGGGTGAGCTGGCTGCCGCCCTTGAGGTCGAGCCCCAGTTGCAGCGGGAAGCTGGCGAGCACGGCACCGGCCGCAATCGCCAGGGCAAGGATCAGGGCGAACCACCCCTGTTGGCGTGCCATCTCAGACCTGGCCAGCCTTGAGGGCCTTGGCCGCTTCCACGATCTGGTGGGGCTGAATGATCGTCAGGTTTTCCAGGGTGCCGTTGTAGGGAGTGGGGATGTCCTGGGACGACAACCGCACGGGCCGGGCGTCGAGGTCGTCGAAGCACTGCTCGGTGATCAGCGCCATCAGCTCGGCGCCGATGCCACCGGTCTTCATGCACTCCTCCACGATCAGGACCCTGTGGGTCTTGCGGATCGAGCGGGCGATGGTGTCCATGTCGAAGGGCTTGAGGCTGATCAGGTCGATCAGCTCCACACTCACCCCCTCCTTCTCCAGCTGCTCCACCGCCTTGAGGCAGTGGTGGCGCATGCGGGAGTAGGTGAGCATCGTGATGTCGCTGCCCTCCTGCACCAGGTCGGCCTGGTCGAGGGCGCAGATGTAATCCCCCTCGGGGATGTTCTCGGTGAGGTTGTAGAGCAACACGTGCTCAAAGAACAGCACAGGGTTGTTGTCGCGGATGGCGGCCTTCATCAGGCCCTTGGCGTTGGTGGGGGTGCTCACCGCCACGATCTTGATGCCGGGCACGGCGTGGAAATAGGCCTCCAGCCGCTGGCTGTGCTCGGCCCCCAACTGACGGCCCACACCGCCGGGGCCGCGCACCACCGCGGGGATCGTGAAGTTGCCGCCGCTGGTGTAACGCAGCATCCCCATGTTGTTGGAGATCTGGTTGAAGGCCAGCAGCAGGAAGCCCATGTTCATGCCCTCCACGATCGGGCGCAGGCCGGTCATGGCGGCGCCCACGGCCATGCCTGTGAAGGCGTTCTCGGCGATCGGGGTGTCCAGCACCCGCAGTTCGCCGTACTTCTCGTAGAGGTCCTTGGTGACTTTGTACGAACCGCCGTACTGGCCGACGTCCTCACCCATCACGCACACGTGAGGGTCACGGGCCATTTCCTCGTCGATGGCCTCGCGCAGGGCGTTGAACAACAGGGTCTCTGCCACGGCGGCGCAATCAGTCCGGCTCTGGCCGGTCGCTGGGCCAACTTATCTCAGCCGCCCGCGGCGAAGGTGGCCAGCAACAGCACCGACAGCAGCATGCCGGGGGAGAGCAGCAACACCAGCAGTTGCAGGTCGTGGCCGGTCATCGGGCGAAGGCCTGGGCCCGCTCAGGCTAGGGAGTTTCTTCGGCCTGGCTCCATCCCGGTAGGAGACTGCGGATGAAGGTGAGGAACAGCCCCAGGCCCACAAAGGCAAAGGTGAACGTGGCCAGGAAGCTCATGCCCACGATCAGGGTCTTCATGAACACGGCGATGCTCTGAGCAAAGCGGGCCGTGTAGTGGGGAGGGTGCTCGGCATACCAGCCCAGCACCCGGAACGACAGCTGCAGCGCCAGCCAGCCCAAACCGAAACTGGTGAGCGAGCCGCTGATGAAGCTGAGCGGGCCCTTGCGCGGGCGGGCCGGGGGCTGGGCGGAGCTGGTGGGGTCCGGTGTGACCATCACCCCAGGGTGGCACCCCCACCCTGGCAGCCGCAGACCCAGGCCTCGAAACCGGCCTGCTGGAGCTCCGCCTCCAGGGGGGCGTGGGCGGCGGTGGCGCTGGCTCGGTCTGGGAACAGCGCGAACAGGCTGGGGCCCGAGCCGCTCATGGCCACCGCCAGGGCCCCTCCCGCCCGGCGCAGGATCGCCAAGCCCTCCCGCACGCTGGCCACCTCAGGCTCCACCACGGCTTGGAGATCGTTGCGCAGGGGGGGCAGTGCCGAGCAGGCCGACCCCTGGCGCAGGGCCGTGAGTAGGGGGCCGGTGCGCAGCGCCCCGCGGCGTTGTTCAAACTCAAGCTCCGAGCTCAAGTAGAAGTCCTCGCGCTGCTCGCGGCAGCGGCCGTAGGCCCAGGGGGTGGAGACGCTGGCCTCGGGATGTTTGATCAGCAGCACCCCCAGGGCGGGCGGCTCGGTCAACACCACCGGCTCCAGCACCTCCCCACGGCCGAAGCACAGCTGGGTGCCGCCGGCGATGCAGAAGGGCATGTCGGACCCCAGCTCCGCCGCCAGGGCCAACAGCTGCGCCGCCGAAAAACCACAGCCCCAGAGGGCGTTGAGGCCCACCAGGGCCGCGGCGCCGTTGCTGGAGCCCCCCGCCAGACCTGCACCGATGGGAATGCGCTTGGTGAGCGCCATCGCCACCCCCAACTCCGGCAGCCCCGCCCGGGCCCGCAGCAACGCGGCGGCGCGCACGATCAGGTTGCGGCCATCGGTGGGCAGGTCGCTGCGGTCGCAGCGCAGGCTGATCTGGCCATCGGCGGTGGGCTCGAGACGCAGGGTGTCCGCCAGGTCGAGCATCTGCATCACCATCGCCAGCTCGTGGAAGCCATCGCTCCGCAGGCCGAGCACCTCGAGGTGCAGGTTGATCTTGGCGGGGGCGCTGACCAGCAGCTCAGCCATGGAGGGCATCAGGGGGTGAGCCGATTCAAGCCCGCCGCCAGCGCCACCCAGGCCGCCGGCGGCGCCTCCTGGGGCCGCTGATCGAGGCGAATGCCGGCATGGGCGCAAAGGGCCTGCAACTGTTCGGGGGGCTGCAGCCCCGCCAACGTGTTGCGCAGCATCTTGCGGCGTGCCGCAAAACAGCGTCGCAACAGGCCCTCCACCGTGCGGGCCAGGGCCGGATCCAACCGCTCCTGCGGCGGCAGGGGGTCGATGCAGACCACCTCACTCATCACCTTTGGTGGCGGCTGGAAGCAGCGGGGTGGCACCGCGCACACCGACGTGCAGCGGGCCAGCAGCTGCATGCGCACGCTGAGTGCCGAGTAGGCGCTGCTGCCCGGCCGGGCACGGATGCGCTCCCCCACCTCCTGCTGCACCAGCAGCACCAGGCGGCGGTAGGGCTGCTCCACCGGCCGGTCGAGGCGGCCCACCAGGCGCTCCAACAGCGGACCGGTGATGTTGTACGGGATGTTGGCCACCACGGCGCTGGCCGGCGGCAGCGGCAGGGCCAAGACATCCCCCTCGCTGAGGCTGAAGCGGGGGTCAGCGCCGAAGCGTTGTTGCAGGCCCTGCACCAGGTCGCGGTCGAGTTCCACCGCCCCCACCGCCGCCGCCGGGGAGGCCAACAGCCGCTCCGTCAGCGCCCCGCGGCCAGGCCCCACCTCCAGCACCGTGTCTGCGGCCGTGAGCTCCGCCGCCGCCACGATCCGCTGCAGCACGGCGGCGTCGGTGAGCCAGTGCTGGCCAAAGCGTTTGCGGGCGCGGTGGGCCGCGAAGGTCATCGCCGGGCGGAACAGGCCTGCCTCCAGATTGCCCCCCGGGGCGCACCGGGCCCTACGACCAGCGGATCCAGCGCACCGCAGCCCGGGCCGGCGGCAGGGGCACCAGGGCCGCCACCAACTCCACCCGGCAACGGCCGTAGGCGGGGTGTGCCGCCAGCCAGAGCCCGAAGGCCGCCTCCAGCCGCGCCCGCTTGCGCCGCCGCAAGCCGGCGCAGCCGCCGCCATCACGTCCGCCCCGGCGGCGCCCCTTCACCTCCACCAACAGCAGGCGGTCGGGCGGTTTGTGCAGCAGCAGATCCAGCTCCCCCCAGCGGCAACGCCAACGGCGGGCCAGCGGCCGCCACCCGGCTTGCCGCAGCAACCGCTCCGCCCGCTGCTCCGCCCAGCGCCCCATGCGCATGGCCTGGCTGTGCCCCATGGCGGATCCCGAGCGGCGGGCTGAGCATTCCCCAGCGCGGCCCCCGTGGACCGCCACTCAACCCTCCGGCAGCTGGCCGCGCAGTTGGCGTAGGCAGTATTTGCACCCGCCGGTGGTGACCAGGTGCCGCTCCGGGGTGATCGAGATCAACCGCACCGGATGCTCGCGGCAGCGGATCTTGATCGGACTTTTGAAGCTCCGATACACGATGCCGCTTTAGTCATAGCGATCACCGAAGCGGGCGCGGGCGCGGGCCAGGAAGGTGGCTTGATCAATCGGATTTCCCATCGCCGACGGCCGGGGTGTTGATCGCGCTGGGCTGGAAATCGCAAGCCGGAGCGTAGGGGATGCCCCCGCAGCAAACGGTGAGCCCTGCGACAGGCTGACTAGGGTTGCGCCAGCTTCGGATGCCTGTTGTGCGACCCCTGCCGCGCCTGATCCCACCGCTGCTGCTGCCGGTGCTGCTGCCCCTGGCGTTGATGCTGGCCACCCTGCTGCCCCTGGCGGCGGCACCGCCCGCCTGGGCCGCCATGGACTACGCCAAGCAGGTGCTGATCGGCCACGACTTCTCCGGCGCCGACCTGCGCGCGGTGACCTTCAACCTCACCAACCTGCGCGAGGCCGACTTCCACGGGGCCGACCTGCGGGGTGCCAGCCTGTTTGGGGCCAAGCTCCAGGACGCCGACCTCTCCGGGGCTGACCTGCGCGAGGCCACCCTGGATTCGGCGGTGCTGGACGGCACCGACCTGCGCAACGCCGTGCTGGAGGACGCCTTCGCCTTCAACACCAAGTTCTCCAATGTGCTGATCGAGGGCGCCGATTTCACCAACGTGCCCTTCCGCGGCGACGTGCTCAACCGGCTCTGCGCCAGCGCCAGCGGCACCAACACGGTGACCGGCCGCGCCACCCGCGACACCCTGGAGTGCGGCTGAGATGAGCTTCGACGCCCGCAGCCTTGAGCGCCTGCAGCAGTTGGGGCGGAGCCTGCCGCAAGCCCTGCCCAAGCCGCAGCCCAAGCCCACCGCCAGCCCCAACGAGGCCACCCCGGCCAGCGTCAGGCGCCACCGGGTTGAAACCGAAACCGATCCCCAGGCCCTGTTTCGCGCCCTGATGCAGGTGAGCCCCGACGGCACCGTGCCGCCGCACCTGATGGACCGCCTGCGCCAGGCGGAGCAGCTGCACCAGGCGGATGCCGGTGCCCGCGGCACCGGCGCCGGCCCGTCCCCGGCTGGCCACCCCGCGGCTGCCCGCCCCAGCGGCCAGCGACGGCGCCCGGGGCGCGCCCCCCTCAGCGCCGAGGAGCAGGAGCTCTACGGCACCTTCGACGACCTGCTCCACCTGGAGGACGACGGGGGCTGAGGCCCACAACGGGACCCCTGGGGACTAGCGCCCAGCCAGAGGCCGTTGCGGCGGCACGGCGTTGTCGTCCTGACCGCACCACCGCCTCCGGTCTGGCAGCGGTGACATACGGGGCGCCATAACCGCACCAAAACCCAGCCGCCACCCTCGCCAGGCCAGTACATCTGAACTAGCCTGCGGTGGCATCCGCGCTGCCGCCGTGGCCGAGTCCAGCCCCCATTGCCTCGGCAGCGACGACCTTCTGCTGCTAGGCAACCTGCGCCCCGAGCACCGTCCCCTGCGGTTGCCCCTGGCGGGGGGCAGTGTGGCGGCGGGCTTCCCGAGCCCGGCGGACGATTACATCGAGGTGGGGCTCGACCTCAACGAGCTGCTGATCCGCCACCCCAGCAGCACCTTCTTCCTGCGGGTGAGCGGCGATTCGATGCAGGGGGCCGGCATCCAGCACGGGGATCTGCTGGTGGTGGACCGCAGCCTGGAGGCCCGACCCGGCCTGATCGTGGTGGCGGTGCTCGATGGAGCCTTCACCCTCAAGCGGCTGGCGCGGCACCGCGGCCGGCTGCGGCTGGAGGCCGCCAACAGCGACTACCCGCCCCTGGAGCTGCACCAGTGCGGCGACGTGCAGATCTGGGGTGTGGCCATCCACGTGATCCACCCGCTGGCGCGCCATGGCTGATGCCATCGCCCTGATCGACGCCAACAACTTCTATGCCAGCTGCGAGCAGGTGCTCGACCCCTCACTGCTGGGGCGACCGGTGGTGGTGCTCTCCAACAACGACGGCTGTGTGGTGTCGCGCAGCAGCGAGGCGCGGCAACTGGGCATCGCCATGGGCAAGCCCTACTTCCAGATCGCGGCCCAGCTGGCCCGGCACGGGGTGGTGGTGCGCAGCTCCAACTACGCCCTCTACGGCGACATGAGCCAACGGCTGATGAGCTGCCTTGAACCGCACGTGGCCGAACTGGAGGTGTACTCGATCGACGAAGCCTTCGCCCGGCTGCCCAGGCCGCGCCACAGCGATCTGAACCGCTGGGCCAGCGCCCTGCGCAGCCGCATCCGCCACAACCTGGGCCTGCCGATCGCCATCGGCTTGGCCCCCAGCAAGGTGTTGGCCAAGCTGGCCAACCACGTGGCCAAGGCCGACAGCCACCACGCCGGGGTGTTCGACCTGGGCTGCTGTGGCGACCCCTCCCCCTGGCTGGAGCGGACCCCCGTGGAGGAGATCTGGGGCGTGGGCCGTCAACTGAGCCGCTGGTGCCGGCTGCGGGGCATCGCCAACGCCCGCCAACTGCGCGACATGGCCAGCGGGGAGCTGCGGGCCAAGGCGGGGGTGGTGGGGGTGCGCCTGCAGCTGGAGCTGCAGGGGAGGAGCTGCCTGCCCCTGGAGGAGGCCCCGGCCGCCAAGCGGGAAACCTGCGTGAGCCGCAGCTTCAGCCAGCCGATCAGCGAGGAAGCGGAGCTGCGCCAGGCGGTGGCCAGCTACGTGGTGCGGGCGGCGGAAAAGCTGCGGCGCCAGGGGCAACGAGCCGGGCGCATCACCGTGTTCGCCCGCACCAGCCCCTTCGCCCCCGGGTTTTACAGCCAGGCCGCCAGCATGGGGCTGCCCCTGGCCAGCAACGACACCGCCGTGTTGCTGCAGGCCGCCCTGCGGCTGGTGCCGGGCCTCTACCGGCCCCACAAACGCTTTGCCAAAGCGGGGGTGCTGCTGCAGGAGCTGCAGCCGGAGCAGCAGCTGCAGCATCACCTGCTGGCGCCGCTGACGGCGGAGCAACAGGGGCGGCGGGAGGCGCTGATGCAGCACATCGACGACCTCAACCGCCGCTACGGCCGCGGCTGCGTGCAGTGGGGGGCCTGCGGGCTGGATCCGGCCTGGGCGATGCGGCGGGAACGGCTGTCGCGGGCGGCTACCACACGCTTCAGCGATCTGCCCACGGCCTGGGCGCGCTGATCGCTCAGGGCTGGCCGTATTTCTGGAGGGCCAGCTGAGTGCAGGCGGTTTTGGCCTGGTGGATGCTCTGCTGGCTGAAGATCTTCTGCACCACGCAGGTGCAGGTGAAGTCGACCATGCCCGGCGGGGGCACCTTGGCCGCCTGGTCGAAATCGGCCTGCATGGCGGCCGTGCACCTGTTGTAAATCAGCTGCTCGATCATGCCGGCCCACACCGGACGGGGCAGACCCAGGGCCAGGAGTCCGGCCGCTGCAGCAGCAACAGCGGCGAGAGGGCCAGCCCCAGGGACGCTGGCGGATGACCGCTGAAGAACAGGCAACGGGTGAACGAAAGGTGTGACTCGATTGTGCCCAGGAATCAGGCGGGCAGGGAATCGAGTGGGGCGGCCGTGCTGGCGTCCTGCCGCTGGCGCAGCACGTCCTCGTAGCCGGCGCGGCGCTGGTCGTCGAGGTGGCTGATGTGCTGGCGCTCGTTGTAGTAGAGCTCCTGAAAGCGCAACGCATCGCTGTTGAGCTCAGCGAACATGGCGTCGATGCGGGTCTCCATGTCGAGGCCGGCGGGGGCGGTGGCGCTGTCCTCCTCCAGCAGGCGAGCAATGCAGCGCTCCAGGGTTTCCAGCCGCTGGGTTCCCCAGGCGTTAAGCAGGTGGCGGCAGCGTTTAAGGCTGCGCTGGCGCTCCAGGGCCGCCGTGGCCCCGCGCAGCTGCAGCTGGGGGTTCTGCAGGGACAGCCGCTGCACGTCGGAGGGTTCCAGCAGCGGGGTGAGGCGGCCCAGCAGATCGGGCTGGTCCATCAGCAGTTGATCCGAGAGCAGCCGGGGCAGGTCGAGCTCGGCCAGGTCGCCGCCGGGGTCGGTGCCGCGGTTCACCGCCTCGAGGCGGCCCACGCCGAGGTTGTCCTCCTCCAGGGCGCTGATGGAGGCCCAGAGCTGGCGGTGGTGGGCGAGGGCGAAATCGTCGAGCTCGCGGCGGCGCAATTCGGCGCGGATGCCGCCGCGGTGGCTGGGGCAATGCAGGTAGAGGCGCAGCAGTTCGGCCTCGGCCCGCTCCCGCAGCCCCGCCTCTCCGGGCTGCTCCCAGCGCTGGGAACGGCCATGCCAGCGCTGGCCCTTCACCTGCTGGCGCAGGTCGTCCTCTAGCTGCAGCGCCAAGCGCGCCTGGCCGCCGCTGAGGCGCTCGGCCACCTGCTGCAGGTAGCGCGAGCGCACGGCACTGGCGGGCAGCTTGCCCAGCAGCACCACCAGCTCACTCACGGCCTGCTGGAACTGATCGGAGCGGGCCAGATCGCGATCTTCGAGCACCTGATCGATCTGCCAATCGAGCCAGAGCGGCGCCTGATCCAGCAGGGAGCGGTAGTCGCCGGCGCCGTGTTCCTTGAGGAATTCGTCTGGGTCTTTGCCGGCGGGCAGGTGCAGCACCCGCAGCTCCAGTTGGCCCTGCAGCGCCAGCTGCTCCACTTCACCGATGGCCCGTTGAGCGGCGCGCACACCGGCGCGGTCGGTGTCGAAGTTGAGAATCAGGCGCTTGCCGTCGCAGCAGCGGCAGAGCTGGGTGATCTGCTGGCTGCTGAGGGCGGTGCCCAGGGCCGC